>CAKKPR010000361.1 GCA_919901705.1 Thermodesulfovibrionales bacterium
TCCGCCTGTGTGCGGAAAGGGGGAATTACCCACTTGAAATGAGAAAGAACCAAAATCTTTTCATCCCCTCTGGAATTATAACATAGATGCCCGTGAAAATATTTACGCTGCTTCTACTTTTTCCTTCCTCAGCCTTGCCTCAGCAAGACTGCTGAAAATAAACTTGTCTTTTTTAAAATCAGCCTCAACAACATCCCCTTCTTTGAAGGTCCTGTCGAGCATCTTAAGAGCCAAAGGATTAAGAATCTCTTTCTGCAGGACTCTCTTCAGCGGCCTTGCGCCATAGACAGGGTCAAAGCCTATCTTTGCAAGATGCTCTTTTGCAGCATCTGTCAGTGTTATATCAATGTTTTTTTCTTTTATGAATTTTTTCATCCGCTCAATCTGTATCACAACAATCTGCTTCAGGAGCGCCATTGATAACGGATTAAATATTATAATCTCATCAACCCTGTTAATGAACTCAGGCCTGAAGAATGCCTTGAGGTCTGCCATTACCTTATCTTTTAAATCCTTATTGTCCTCACCTTCACTTGTGCCCCAGTATGCAACGGGCCTCTCGGCCCTCTCTGTAAGGAGTTCCTGTATGTGGGTGCTGCCAATGTTCGACGTCATGATTAAGACTGCATTTCTGAAATCAACAGTGCGTCCATGCCCGTCTGTGAGCCTTCCGTCATCCAATACCTGCAACAGGAGATTGAAGACGTCAGGATGCGCTTTTTCTACTTCATCAAAGAGTATTGCTGCATAGGGCCTTCTTCGAACAGCCTCTGTGAGCTGCCCTCCTTCTTCGTATCCAACATAACCGGGAGGCGCGCCTATCAGCCTTGAGACTGTGTGTCTTTCCTGATATTCAGACATATCAATTCTTACCATTGCATTTTCATCATCAAACAAAAACTCTGCCAGGGCACGCGCAAGCTCTGTTTTCCCAACTCCTGTCGGCCCCAAAAATATGAATGAGCCAATGGGCCTGTTCGGATCCTGTATCCCTGCCCTTGAACGCCTTACAGCATTTGATACAGCGCTTATTGCGTCATCCTGCCCAACAACTCTTAATTTAAGCCTTTCTTCCATCTTAAGAAGTTTCTGGATCTCTCCTTCGAGCATTCTTGAAACAGGCACCCCTGTCCACTTGGAAACAACCTCGGCAATATCCTCTTCATCAACTTCTTCCTTGAGCATCTTTCTTCTTGCCTGTACCCCGGTAAGTTTTTTGTTCTCTGCCTCAAGGGATTTCTGGAGTTCAAGAAGTTTTCCGTATCTCAATTCAGACGCCTTTGTCAGATCGCCTTCGCGCTCTGCACGCTCTGATTCTATCTTTGTTTTTTCTATCTGTTCCTTAATATCTCTTATCTTTGAGATTATCTCCTTCTCGCTGAGCCACTGAGCCCTGAGTTCATCTCTTTTTGACTGAAGCTCTGCCATCTCCTTTTTAATCTTTTCAAGTTTTTGTTTTGCATCATCAGAATCCTCTTTCATAACAGCCTGCTTTTCTATCTCATGCTGCCGGAGTTTTCTTTCAAGCTCATCAAGCTCAACAGGCATGCTGTCTATCTCCATCCTCAGTTTTGACGCAGACTCATCTATAAGGTCTATCGCCTTATCAGGCAAAAACCTGTCGGCAATGTATCTGTGAGATAAAATAGCGGCAGATATTAAAGCTGCGTCTTTTATCTTCACTCCGTGATGGACTTCATATTTTTCCTTGAGCCCGCGGAGGATGGATATGGTGTCTTCAACTGTAGGTTCTTTTATATAAACAGGCTGAAACCTTCTTTCAAGCGCCGGGTCTTTTTCTATATACTTTCTGTATTCATCAAGTGTTGTAGCTCCTACACACCTCAGATCTCCCCTTGCAAGCGCGGGCTTGAGCATATTCGATGCGTCAATTGCGCCTTCCGCAGCGCCTGCGCCGACAACAGTATGAAGCTCATCAATGAAAAGTATAATCCTGCCCTCTGCCTGCTCTATCTCCTTCAGCACTGCCTTAAGCCTTTCTTCAAATTCACCCCTGAATTTTGCTCCGGCAACCAGAGCTCCCATATCAAGGGCAACTACCCTCTTGTCCTTCAGTGTCTCGGGAACATCTCCTGCAATAATCCTCTGCGCAAGGCCTTCTGCTATGGCAGTCTTGCCGACCCCGGGCTCTCCGATAACCACAGGGTTATTTTTTGTCCTTCTTGAAATCACCTGAATAATGCGCCTTATCTCATCGTCCCTTCCGATAACAGGGTCGAGCTTTCCTTTTCTTGCCAGCTCTGTGAGGTCACGGCTGTACCTTGCAATTGCCTGATATTTATTCTCAGGATTAGTGTCTGTTACCCGTTGAGCGCCCCTTATCTCCCGCATGGCAGACAATGCCTTATCAGAAGTAATGCCATATCTCTTAAGGAGTTCTGAACTCAGGCCTTCAATATTTATAAGTGATAATAGAAGGTGTTCAACGCTCACGTATTCGTCATTGAGATGCTCTGCCTCTTTAAATGCCTTCTCCATGACATCTTTCAGGCGCAGTGATATGTATATCTGCCCTACCGGAGTTGCCCCGAGAACTTTAGGAAATTTCTCTATCTCCTTCTCTATCTCTGCCTGGATATTTTTCGGGTCAGTACCAAGCCTTTTTAGTATCTGCGGGGCTATACCTTCATAATCCTTAAGCAAAGCAAAAAGCAGGTGTTCAGGCTGAAGCTCCTGGTTTCCCTTGCTTTCAGCAAACCTCTGTGCCTCCTGAACAGCCTCCTGGCTTTTTATTGTTAATTTATCCATCCTCATGGTTAGTCCTCCTCACTATATGAGCCATTGGCAGAAAAAAGCCTCTTGATTCTCTCCTCAAAATCATCTCTCATATTTTTATCCAATGCCAGCATCATCTCTTCCACTTCCCTGTGCAATGCCTCAAGCCTGTGCCTCATCCTCAGGATAATATCCACGCCTGCCTTGTTTACTCCCATCTCTCTCGTAAGGCTCAGTATAAGATGAAGTTTTTCAACATCATCTTCCGAGTAAAGCCTTAAGCGTTTCATCCTGCGGGGTGTTATAAGCCCTTCTCTCTCATACATGCGCAATGTCTGCGGATGAACCCCGAGCATTTCTGATACAACACTTATCATATACAAAGGCTGTTTTTTATCTTTTTTATTTACCATTATTTTCCCCTCATAATATCTTTTCTGGGGTTCTCAATATATAAAGCCTCTATGTCTTTTATGGCCTCTTTAGCCCTGGCGTTAATATCCTTTGGAACAATTATCTTTGCAATAACATACTGGCTTCCTCTTGCACCTGTTTTGGGTGATGGAAAGCCCTTCCCTGACAGTTTGAATTTCTGCCCTCCCTGTGTCCCCGGAGGTATTGTCATTACTGCGCTGCCGTCTATTGTAGGCACTTCGATCTTTGCGCCAAGGGCTGCCTCACCAAAAGTTATCGGCACATCTATAAGAAGGTCCTGTTCTTTTCTTGCAAATAACGGATGGGGCCTTACTGTAACCTCTATCCTCAAATCACCTGAAGGCCCTCCTGCTTCACCTGCTTCTCCCATGCCTTTAAGCCTTACTATTGATCCGGTGTCAACGCCGGCAGGTATCTTTGCCTTTATTGTCTCTGTCTGCACTATATTGCCTCTGCCTTTGCAGGTTTTGCATAAGTTAGTAACCTTTTTGCCGCTGCCCCTGCATGCCGGGCATGTCTGAGATATTTTGAAGAATCCCTTTGATGTTTGAAACTTTCCGCTTCCCTTGCATCTGTCACAGGTCTGATATGCCTCTGCGCCTGTGCCATTGCATGTCCTGCATGGGATTTCACGTGTCAATGTTATCGGCCTTGTCACGCCTGTAAACGCCTCTTCAAGGGAAAGCTCAATAGACATGAGCATATCAGCGCCCTTACGCTGGAAATGCTCATACCCTCCTCTTCTGCCTCCCCCTAAAAAGTCAGAAAATATATCGTTGAATTCAAAGGATTCGCCAAAGTCAGGTCTTCTTGCACCTTCAAACCATGGCCCGCCTGCCTCAAATGGTGTTTTTCCGAACCGGTCGTACTCTGCCTTTTTCTTTTCATCTCCAAGAATGCTGTAGGCTTCATTTATTTCCTTGAACTTCTGCTCTGAGGCCTTGTCACCAGGATTCAGGTCAGGGTGATATTTGCGCGCAAGTCTCCTATAGGCTTTTTTTATCTCATCCTGAGATGCATCCTTGCTTACTCCGAGTAACTCGTAATAGTCTTTAACTGCTGACGGCATCCTTTCCTCCACTCGCCCCTACAATAACTTTATCAAATGCCAGATCTTATTTTAATAGTATAAATAAATGCCAGGTTGTTGTCGTTGTTCATATAATAGCAATTGAGTCGAGGCTTGTCAAGTTGATTTAATGGATGGACATAACCCTGGAGTCAGCCAAGCAAGGACCTGATGAAGTTAAGATAATTGATATCTTTTTTTATTATCTCGATTCCCATCCCATGCTTAAACGCCCTGACAGGCGTTCCAACAACCCTTCCGATAGAAGGTTTTAAGGCTCTTTTGACCTTGCCAGTTAATTTTGAGGTCATGCCTTCAGGCAGATAAACTGTCATATCAATTATCGTATCAGGGACAAGGGGATGGGTTGTCCTTACAAAAATTCCGTTCAAAGAAAAATCACTGGCTATCCCCCTGTAAGTTGCATCATTAGCACTAAATTCCGTTTCACAGCGGAATATAAATCTTTTTTGCTGCCTCTTATTAGCCATACCCTAATCCTACCATATATTTTTTTCAATATGAACGGAACAGGGGCTTGTGGACTTTTTTATTCTTGTCTTTCCCCCCTTTTTTGCAGACCGGCTGGTAGCACACTGCGCAACGGGTCTCGCTGCAGCACTGGCAAAAGGTGCAGTCAGGGCACGGATATTTCTTTCGCGGTTTCTTCTTCTCCATATCTTGTTTTAATTATACCGGACTCTTGTAGTAAACAAAGCAGAGTTGTTATTATTTGTTTATGAAAACATATCGCAAAGAGTTGTGGTTTAATGTATCAACCCTCCGGGCTTTTATAAACATCACTCCACAGGTTCAGGAATGCCTCAGGGAAAGCGGGATTAAAGAGGGCTTTGTCCTCGTGAATGCAATGCATATAACAGCATCTGTCTTTATTAATGATGATGAATCAGGGCTTCATTCTGATTTTGACAAGTGGCTTGAAAAGCTTGCGCCTCATGAGCCTGTTTCACAGTACAGGCATAACAATGGAGAAGATAATGCAGACGCACATCTCAAACGCCAGATTATGGGCAGAGAGGTAGTAGTTGCCATAACAAACGGCAAACTTGACTTCGGCACCTGGGAGCAGATTTTCTATGGCGAGTTTGACGGCAGAAGAAAGAAGAGAGTGCTGGTTAAGATAATAGGGGAATGAAAAAAATCGCTATAACAATGGGTGACCCCGGAGGAGTTGGGCCGGAGATAATCCTAAAGGCCCTTTCATCTGCTGAGATAAGGGACCTTTGCATTCCTGTTGTTATCGGAGACAGGGTTGTCATAGAAGAAACATTAAGCCTGCTTAACCTGCCTTTGAAATTAAGAATAATAAAATCTCCGGAAGAGGCCGGCGCTGAACCAGGGACAATTGAACTTATTGATATGCGAATGCTTAATAAATTCTGGGGAGGCAAACCAACTGCTGAGGGCGGCATAGCCTGTGCGAGTTATATCAAAAAGGCCGCTGAATTTGCCTTGGATAAAAAAGTTGCCGGAATAGTTACGGCGCCTATCTCAAAAGAGGCATTGAAAATGGCAGGGATGAAATGGCCCGGGCATACCGAGATGCTTGCTGAGATTACAAATGCAAAGGATTATGCGATGATGCTTGCAGGGGATGGATTGCGCGTAATACTTGTCACGATACATACCTCATTAAAAAGTGTGCCTGACCTGATAACAAAAGCGAGTGTATTGAAAGCTATAAGGCTTGCAAAAAAGGCGTGCGATATGCTGGAGATAGAAAATCCGGAAATAGCAGTAGCAGGACTTAACCCGCATGCCGGTGAAGCAGGCATATTCGGAGATGAAGAAATCAGGGAGATTATCCCTGCCATTGAGGATGCAAAAAAAGAAGGCTTACAGGTTACAGGCCCATTCCCCCCAGACATTATTTTTCATAAAGTGTATAAAGGCGAATTTGATATTGTGGTCTGCATGTATCATGACCAGGGACTGATTCCATTAAAGATGCTTGCCTTTGAGCAGGGAGTGAATATCACAGTCGGCTTGCCGATTATCAGGACATCGCCTGACCACGGCACTGCCTATGACATTGCATGGAAGGGAATTGCCAACCCTTCAAGTATGATTGAGGCAATAAAAATGGCAGTGAGGCTGAAGATATAACTAAACAGGACATTGTAATTACTCAAGGAAGTAACCCTCAGAGATTCGGATTCAGCCCTTCTGTTTTTGTAACAAGCCATTTCACGCGTTCTTTTGCCAATGTGAATTTCAAATGTGCAGGGGTTTTAGGGTCGCCGACAATTATGCCTGTTTGATTTCCAATGGTGGCAACAACCCTGACATCCACCTCGGCAGTTGCCGAGTTTTCTTTTACCTCGACCTTCAGATTTTCATACTCGACTTTAATGTCCGACATAACCTTAAACTGCTCTTCAAGAACCCTTTTCAGCATCGCATATGAGAGCCCATAATCATCCTGATAATTAAAAGAGGCCTTTGACATGACATCATCAATCTCTTTTTTTTCTATTGCTGCTGCGCCTTGTTTGACAAGCTTCTTTATCCTTGCCTCATCAGTAGGCCAGAGGAAATAGATGATTATTGGAGCGAGGATTAAAAGAAAAAGCAATATGACTGATTTTTTGCTCATGTTATTTTATTTAGCTTAGAGAACAAACAGGATATAGCATTTTCGCTCATTCTCGGGCTTTTGCAGAGACTCCTCCGCCCCAGGCGGATTCGCCGAGGCGAAAAGGAATTTTGCCTCACCCCCCTTTTAATTCCCCCCTTGATAATAAGGGGGGAATTTAAGAGGAATGGTCTTAGGAATATCGGCAAAATAAAACCGCTCAAATACTATATCCTGTCTGTTTAAACATACTTTATAAAATTTACTCCTCATTGGTTATATTATACTTCACATCCACCTTGATGTCTTTCCTGAGAGAATGATACACAGAGCAGTATTTCTCCTGAGAAAGCGCGATAACCCTGTCCATCTTTTTGGGCGTAATGCCTTTCCCTGAAATATTTATGATCATCTCCATTGACTTGTAATACTGCGGCGGGGTAAGGTTCCTTTCGCCTGAATAATCAATCTTGAAATTTGTAATCTCGGCCCTCATCTTCTGCAGGAACGATACGACATCTATTGCAAGGCATCCGGCAACGCTCATCAGCAGGGTTTCCGTAGGTGAGCACCCCCACTGGAACGTGGCATCGTAGTCAACATCTTCACCACGCTGTGTCCTGCCGTGGAATATCAGCTCCTTCTCCCAGGTCAAAGCGCCCTTATTAACAGGCGGTATCTTTTCTTTATACCCTGCAAGGTCTAATGTTTCCTTCTCCATTTTTTCTCCTTTGATATATACAGAATTTCAGTTATAATTTTGTAAGGGATTTATACCTATGAAGATTTTATCAAAGAAGTCAAAAAAAGTCAGCGGTAAAGGTTTTTTTATGTAACCGCAATTATCGCGTCTTTAATTACTTTCAGCAATTGAAGCAGATTCTCATGGCTGATGCTTAATGGCGGCATTATGACAATGACATTGCCCAAGGGCCTGATAAAGACACTGTTTTCCCTTGCATGATACGCAACCTTCCACCCGATTTTTTCTTCCCAATCATATGGCTTTTTTGTGTCTTTATCCTTTACAAGCTCAACCCCTGCCATCAGCCCCTTATTCCTGACATCCCCGACATGCGGCAGATCTGAGATTTCCTTAAGCCAGGTCTCGAGGATTTTTATTTTGGGCTGGAGATTTAAAAGCGTATTTTCTTTTTCGAATATATCAAGACATGCAAGTGCTGCTGCACAAGCTAATGGGTTGCCTGTATATGAATGCCCGTGGAAAAATGTCTTCAGTTCCCTGAATTCGCCTAAAAATGCATTATAGATTTCATCTGTTGCAATAGTTGCTGCAAGGGGAAGGTAGCCGCCTGTAATGCCCTTTGAAAGGCACGCTATATCCGGCACAACATCTTCATGCTCGCACGCAAACATCTTCCCTGTCCTTCCGAATCCTGTTGCAACCTCATCAGCTATCATAAGGACATTATATTTTGTGCATAAATCACGCACACCTTTAAGATAGCCGGTCGGTGAGACAATCATGCCTCCTGCTGCCTGAACAAGCGGCTCAATTATCACGGCTGCAATCCCGGAAGAATTTTCTCTGAGTATATCTTCCATCCTTTCAAGGCAGACAAACTTGCAGCCGGGATAAGAGAGTCCGGCCTCACACCTGTAGCAGTATGGAGACGGTGCATCGTATGTCTTGAATAACAAAGGGCTGAAGACCTTATGGAATGTCTCTACCCCTCCGACACTTACAGCTCCAAGTGTATCGCCATGGTATGCATTTTTAAGAGAAAGAAAAGTGTTTTTCCCGCCTATGCCTTTATGTATCCAGTATTGAAATGCCATCTTGAGCGCAACCTCAACAGCTGTTGAACCGTTATCGGAATAAAAAACTTTGGTCAGTTTAGCGTTCAGCGTTCGGCGTTCAGCGTTTTTATCTGACTTCTGACTTCTGACTTCTGACTTCTGTACTATTTTTATCAGTTTCTCCGCTAATTTAATTGCAGGCACATTGCTCAGGCCAAGCATTGTCGAATGAGAAATCTTATCTATCTGCTCTTTGATGGCATCGTCAATCTCTTTTTTCCTGTGCCCGTGTATGTTGACCCACATTGAAGAAACGCCGTCAAGATACCATCTGCCGTAGATGTCTTTTATGAAGCAATCTCTGCCTTCGGAAATGATGATGGGCTTTTCATCAAGCCAGCCCTTCATCTGGGTGAAGGGATGCCAGATATACTTTTTGTCTGCTTCTTCGAGATGTCTGTTTTCGTCCTGGATGCTCATAGGGCCTATAATAACAAATCTTAGACACGAGGAGACTAATCTTTCTTTTTCCCCTCAGGAACTGCCATATGCCTTATAATTTTACCTTCAACGAGATAGACTACCATCTCTGCAATATTTGTTGCATGGTCTGCAATCCGCTCGAGATATTTTGATATGTATGTTATCTTGACAGCGCGTGATATGGTCTTTGGGTCCTGTATCATAAACAACAGAAGTTCGTTGAATACCTGATAGTTAAGATGATCAACCAGATCATCCCGTGTCAGCACATCCAGCGCTAAAGCCGAATCCCTTTTCACAAATGCATCAAGAGCATCCTTTACCATTTTCTGAGCTATCTCAGCCATCCGCGGTATATCTATATATGGTTTAAGCTGGGGCTCTTCATTAAGTTCCAGCGCTCTTTCGCATACATCTACGGCAAGGTCTCCTATTCTTTCGAGGTCTGTTGTAATCTTCATCGCTGTTGTTATCAGTCTTAAATCTCTTGCGCGAGGCTGTCTTAATGCAATCAGTCTTATGCATTCCTCATCTATCTCTACATCAATCGCGTTTACTGCATGATCGTTGTCTATGGTATGCGTGGCAATTGCGGAGTCCCTTTCAACAAGTGACTTTATCGAGTCGCTTATTGTCTGCTCTACCATAGAGCCAAGTTTCAAGACCTTCTCTATCAATGCCCTTAATTCTTCATCAAAAATAGCCATCAGCCAAACCTCCCTGTTATATATTCCTCTGTAAGTTTTTCAGAAGGAGCCGTGAAAATCTTATCAGTCCTGCCAAATTCAATCAACTCCCCAAGCATCAAAAACCCTGTCCAGTCAGATATCCTCGCAGCCTGCTGCATGTTATGGGTAACAATAATAATCGTAACATCTTTTTTCAGATTTATAAGAAGTTCTTCTATTTTACCTGTAGATATCGGGTCCAGGGCGGATGTCGGCTCATCAAAAAGCAAAACCTCAGGTTCAACAGCCAGTGCCCTTGCAATAACAAGTCTCTGTTGCTGTCCTCCTGAAAGGTCGTAGGCGCTGGCATTAAGCTTGTCTTTTACTTCATCCCACAGAGCTGCATGCTTAAGAGCCCTTTCAACCCTTTCGGAAAGTTCCGGCCTTTTTTTGACTCCTTTAAGTTTGAGCCCGTATGCAATGTTGTCATATATTGTCATGGGGAAAGGAGTGGGTTTTTGAAACACCATTCCGATACTGCTCCTCAGTGTAATAAGGTCTATGTCACTGGAAAGGATATTTCTGTCCTGAAAGATTATCTCTCCTTCATATTTATTTTTGGGATATAAGTCATGCATCCTGTTAAAGCATCTCAGCAGGGTTGTCTTCCCGCAGCCCGAGGGGCCTATTAATGCAGTGACCGCATTTTTATAGGCCGATAAACTTATACCCTTAAGGGCATGTACATTCCCTGCATAATAAAAGTTCAGGCCTCGTATTTCTATCTCGATATCTCCGCTCAACCTTTATACCTCCACTTTATGATAAACCTTCCCAGCAAAGTGAGAAAGAGTATGAATATCGTAATCATTAATGATGCAGCCCATGCCTGGGCATGCCAGTCATCATAGGGGCCCATCGCATACTGAAAGATAGTTACAGTTAAAGAAGAGATAGGGCCATTCATGTTTGTTGAGAAAAAGGAATTGTTAAAGGATGTAAATAAAAGCGGCGCGGTTTCACCGGCAACCCTTGCTATAGAAAGCAAAATCCCGGTCAATATACCAGTAGCTGCTCCCCGGTAAACAATTTGTATAATAACTTTATAGTATGGCGCACCAAGTGCAAAAGCAGCTTCTCTTAATGTCCATGGAACGAGGGTGAGCATGTCCTCCGTGGTTCTAAGTACAACAGGAATCATTATTATTGATAGGGCAATAGCTCCGGCCCATCCGCTGAAATGACCAATCTGTCTTACAAGGATTGCGTAGATAAAGGTTCCAATGACGATTGAAGGAACGCTTACCATGATATCGGAAAGTACACTTATGATTCTCGCAATCTTTCTCCCTCGTGCATATTCTGCAAGAAAAGTTCCGCCGAGAACACCGACAGGGACACCTATCAATGTTGCAAATATGGTTATCATTAACTGCCCTATAAAAGCGTTCCTCAACCCGCCTCCTTCCACTCCGGCAGGCGCAGGGTCATTGATGAACAGGCTCAGGTTCAATGCCTTTATCCCATGCACAAGCACGTCACCAAGAATAAAGACAAGCCAGAAAAGACCTATAAGAGCAGCAAGGGTGCTGAGTGACATGGCGATAACGCCTTCTGTTTTTCTAAGCTGTTCTCTTGTCATTGATTGGGTATCCCTCTATTTTTTTAAAAACTATTAAACATATCAGTCATGTCATGCCCGAGGTTCTTAACCGGGCATCCAGTTCCTTTGCATTCAGCTATCCTATTTTTCAAGAGGAACACTCTGGATTCCCGCTTTCGCGGGAATGACGTCGTTAGGCATCCTGTTGCCGGAGTGTCCATTTGACAATTTTTCATCTTGAATACTTCCTTTCTGCCTTAAGGAGAAAAAATTTCGCAATAGCAAGTGTGATGAAGCTCATCACAAAAAGTACAAGCGCCAGATAAAACAGCGACGAAAGATAAATATCTTTGTCTGCCTCTGCAAACTCATTTGCAAGGGTTACGGTTATAGTTGCGGCTGCATCAAGGAGCGATGTGGTTATCCGGTGGTTGTTCCCGAGAACGAACGCAATTGCCATGGTCTCGCCGAGCGCTCTTCCCAAAGAAAGAACTATCCCGCCGAAAACTCCAAGTTTCGAGTATGGTATTACTATGTTTTTTATAACTTCCCATTTCGTAGCGCCAATGGCATATGCAGACTCCTTGACAACAGAAGGAGTAAGGTTAAAAGAATCTCTTGATATGCTAGCTGTAAAAGGTATTATCATAATGCTCAGGATTACGCTTGCCGTTAAAATATCAATCCCCATTGGAGTGCCCCTGAAGAGTATTTCTACAAATGGAATACCGGCGGTAATCTTTTTCAGGAATGGCTCAACATGGTTGCTCATTACGGGAGAAAGCGTGAAGAGTCCCCACATGCCGTAGATGATGCTCGGGATTGCTGCCAGAAGCTCTATGGCTATGCCGATAGGCCCTTTGAGAAAATTCGGGGATATTTCCGTAATAAATATTGCAATTCCTATGGCAACAGGGATTGCAATTATGAGCGATAGAAATGTTGTAAGAAGAGTCCCATAGATATTAGTCAAGGCGCCGAAGGACTCTTTTACAGGGTCCCAGTCTGTTGAAGTGAGGAATTTTATGATCCCGAATTTCCCTATCGAAAGGGAAGACTCTTTAATAAGTACAAATAAGATACCGATGATAAATATAATGACAGAAAAGGAGGCAATTGCAGTAATAACTGAGAATAGTAAATCTATAGGGTTCTTTTTAGAAAGTATCGCCATAAATTCTAATGCCTCTTTGTCATCACCCCGGAAATTTAATAACTCCTATTGCAGCCCGTTTGCCTTCCAGTAAGCCCTAATCTTATCCTTTAATGATTTTGGTAAAGGGACATATGTTAGCTCCTTAGCCTTATTATCTCCGTTCTTGAACGCCCAGTCAAAGAATTTGACGATATTCTTGTTTACGTCGGCCTTTTCCTTTGCAAGAAGTATGAATGTTGCCCCGGCAATCGGCCAAGAACCCTTACCCGGCGCATTCGTAAGCCAGAGATAGAAATCCTTTTTGGGATCAAAGTCACCAGACTCGGCAGCATCTTCAAAACTCTCAAATCCAGGCACGACAAAATTACCCGCTTTATTCTTCAACTGTGTATAGTCGAGTTTGTTCTGCTTTGCATAGGCAAATTCAACATATCCTATGGAGTTGGGTGTTCTCTTCACATAATTCGCCACCCCCTCATTGCCCTTACCGCCGATACCAACAGGAAATTTCACTGCCTTGCCCGCGCCAACCTTATCTTTCCATGCAGGGCAGGTCTCTGCCAGATAGTGAGTAAAGATGGCAGTCGTACCTGAGCCGTCAGAACGGTAAACAACAGTAATCTCTCCCTGCGGGAGCTTCAAACCTGGATTCATCTTCCTGATGCTCTCATCACTCCATGATTTGATTTCGCCAAGAAATATCTTGCAGAGCGTGTCTGAGTCAAGCTTCATTTGACCGGGCTGAACGTTTTCCACGTTCGCCACCGGGACAACACCGCCGATTACAGCAGGAAACTGGAGCAGCTTGTCTTTCTGAAGCTGTTCGGGCTTAAGAGGGTCATCAGATGCGCCAAAATCAACTGTCCTTTCTGTGATCTGCCTCTGACCGCCACCCGACCCAATGGACTGGTAGTTCAGTTGAACTCCGGTAATTTTGTTGTAATCAAAAGCCCATGCCGAATATACAGGATAGGGGAAAGTTGCGCCTGCTCCGTTAAGTGTTACTGCGGCCTCGGCATTCGTAAATGACAATACCAACGCTATTGCCAATGCTAATTTCATAATTGTTTTCATAGTTTCTCCTTTTTTATCTACTTTTAGAATATACTCTGATTGTTACAATAATGTTACAAGCTGATTAAATTTCTGTTACTCCCTCATATCCCCCCTCCCTCCTTTTCAATCTTACCGCTAATTGTCCTGAACGACAAATTTCTTTACAGCCACTTTTTGTTAGTGAGTCGTCCACCGAAGACCTTTTCTATGAGTTGAAATATGAAGAGATTAGGTTTTGCCTTAAAAAGAAATATTACGGTGATTACGCAGACAACGATGCTTAAGAAAACGATTATCATGTTTTAGAGTAACAGGACAATGTTGCAGCAGTATTAAGAAAATGTTAAGTTTTGCCGCTTTCTTTTGTCCTGATATTTCGATATACTTTAAACCATACCGGCCATACGGATCGAGAGGAGAACAAGCATGGATACGGAACTTTTAACAGCAGTCAGGGAGCTTGCGGACAAGCTCTCCGGTAAGAACCTGAAGCTTGGCGTTGCCGAGTCATGCACAGGAGGCTTTTTATCGAACACCATTACAAATCTCCCCGGAGCGTCAGAGTTTTTCAAGCTCTCAGTGGTGAGCTATTCCAAGGAAGTAAAAAAATCTGTCCTCGGGGTGAGATCCTCAACCCTTAAGAAACACGGCATGGTGAGCGAGGAGACAGCAGTCGCCATGCTTGAAGGTGTAATGAAGCTGGGACATGCGGATGTAGCCCTTTCCGTTACCGGCGTTGCGGGGCCCGAGCAGATGGAGAACAAGGACGTGGGCCTTGTTTTCATTGCGGCAGCCGTGAGAGAACATGTCGAATCGCAGGGTTTTAAATTTTCAGGTAACAGAGAGGAGATCAAGCGGCAGGCGTCGCTGGAGGCCCTCAGGTTTCTGAAACGGGCTTTGGATATATGGCTTTAGGGCGTAATCATGGGCGAGGTTTAGGAGAGGTTTGCGGCTTCTTGACAAAGCAGGTAAACCCCTCTATGCTCCTAATTAGGAACATAGAGAGACGCCTTACAATTTATGTATCAGGAGGGTGGCATGGAAAACAAAAAACTTACCAATAACTTTGGAGCGCCGGTGGATGACGACCAGAACTCAATAACCGCCGGCAATCCCGGGCCCGTACTGATGCAGGATGTCCATCTGCTTGAAAAACTTTCTCATTTCGACAGGGAACGTATCCCTGAACGTGTGGTGCATGCAAAAGGGGCTGGCGCATATGGTTATTTTGAAGTAACGGCTGATGTGACGAAATATACGCGAGCGAAGTTCCTTTCTCAGGCAGGAAAGCGCACCGAGGTCTTTGCGCGCTTCTCAACCGTTGGCGGCGAGAAGGGGTCCGCTGATGCGGAACGCGATCCCAGAGGGTTTGCCCTGAAGTTCTACACCGAGGAGGGGAACTACGATATGGTGGGAAACAACACCCCTGTCTTCTTTATCCGGGACCCTCTGAAGTTTCCCGATTTCATACATACACAGAAAAGAAACCCGGCAACGAACCTGAAGGACCCTGACATGTTCTGGGATTTCCTTTCTCTTACGCCTGAGTCCATCCACCAGGTCACCATCCTCTTCTCCGACCGGGGCACACCCAGGACATTCCGCAATATGAACGGCTACAGCAGCCACACATACAAGTGGTACAACGCAAAAGGCGAGTTTTTTTGGGTGCAGTATCACTTCAAGACCGAGCAGGGCATCCAAAATCTTATCCGGGAAGAGGCAGAGATCATGAAAGGCAAGGATCCTGATCACGCCACCCGTGACCTGCACCAGGCGATCGAGGCCGGCGAGCATCCTTCATGGAGGGTGGAAGTGCAGATCATGAAACCCGAGCAGGCCGCAGACTACCGCTTTGACCCCTTTGATATCACTAAGGTGTGGCCTCATGCAGATTTCCCGCCGATCACAATCGGCCGTATGGTGCTCAACCGAAACCCGGAAAACTACTTTGCAGAGGTAGAACAGGCTGCTTTCTCCCCTGCCAACTTTGTGCCGGGCATTGCTGCATCGCCGGACAAGATGCTGCAGGGCCGTCTCTTCAGCTACCACGATACCCATCGGCACCGTCTCGGTCCCAATTACCACCTATTGCCGGTAAACTCGGCCAAAGGATGCGTCGTGAATAACTATCAGCGTGATGGTTTTATGCGCTTTGACAATAATGGCGGCGGCAGCCCGAATTACTATCCCAACAGCTTCAACGGTCCGAAACCTGATCCCAATACCGGGGAACCGGCCTTTGATGTCTTGGGAAAGGCGGCACGCCAGAGGTATACCCACCCCAATGACGACTTTGTGCAGCCTGGTGATCTTTACCGCAAAGTCATGACGGAAACAGATCGAAATCACCTGATCGGCAACATTGTTGGTCATTTGGGAGGCGCACAAAAGCGTATACAGTTACGTCAGGCCGCGCTTTTTTACAAAGCAGATTCAGATTACGGTCGCCGAGTGGCTGAAGGACTTAAGTTGGACTTGAAGGAAGTTGAGCGTCTGGCAAGGATGTCTCAGGAGGAGCGGGCCAAGGCCACTGCATAAGTGGCTTATGCAGAGACGAAATAACACATATGATTCTGTTACAGGTTAATCTTAACCTTCGTGCCTTTGCCCGGAACACTCTCTATCTGCATGTTCCATCCATGCGCCTTCACAAGATGTTTGACAATCGCAAGGCCAAGCCCTGTTCCGCCCATTTTTCTTGAGCGGGCAGGGTCTACCCTGTAGAATCTCTCTCCCAGTCTTGGCAGATGCCTTACCGTAATTCCAATGCCGGTGTCTTCAACAAATAAAAATGGTTTGCTGTCTTCTTCGCCTATGCCGATAGCCACGCCTCCGCTTTCGGTGAATTTTATCGCATTATCCACAAGGTTGGTAAGTATCTGGATGAGCCTTTCCTTATCAGCAGAGAGTTTCCTGAATTCAGGTTTTATAGTTGTTTTCAGGTAAAGGTTTTTTTCGTCTGCCTTGCCTTTAAGAATGGTTAATACATTTTCAAAGACGTCTTCAGCATCTATCATGGATTTTTGAACTCTGATTACACCGAGTTCTATTTTCGAGATAGTCATAAGGTCATCCACAAGGCTGTTTATGCGCTCGCTGTTGGATTTAATCGTTTCAAGGAATTTAACTGCATTTTCCTTATCGTCAAGCGCGCCTTCCAGCAGAGTATCTGCAAAACCTTTAATTGCAGTGATAGGCGTCTTAATCTCATGCGAAACATTTGCAACAAAATCCTTTCTCATCTGTTCTAATTTTTTGAGTTGTGTGATGTCATGGAATATGGCAACAAAACCCGACAGTTCGTTTCCTTTATAAAAAAGAGGAGAGACTCTTACTACAACGTGCCTCTCTTCAGGGTAGTCGAGTCTGAATTCAGTTATACCCGGCAGGAGATTTTTACGCACGCTGTCCATCAAAGAAAAAAAGTCATGGTTTCTGACAACCTCAATAAAAGGTTTTTCTCTTACCGGTGTATCTCCAAAGAATTTTCTTGAGGCAGAGCTTGAAAGGAGAATAATATCCCTGGAGTCTATTATTAAAAGCGCATCCGGTATGCTCCTCAGAATTACATTCAGGCGATTTTTTTCTTCTTCATTTTTAGCTATCATGTTCTGAAGCTTTTCAGACATCCCGGTAAGATTTCCTGCAATCTCATCGAATTCCCCTGCATTTTTCAGAAAGAGCCTCTTGTCTATCTCTCCCCTGGACAATGACCTCGAGAAATCCGTTATCTGCTTAAGAAGCCTTCTTAGATGGTCTGTCTGCCATACTGAAAATATCCATGTTGCCAGCAAAACTATGAGAACAACAAGGCTAATCTTCATCCTGAGAAGATTAATCGAACTATCAACATCTTTTAACGGTACAGCCATCCTTATAAATCCTGCCGCTTTCCCATTCTGTAAAATATTCTTCGCAATATAAAGAAAATCATGCTTCAGAGTATCGCTGTGCCGTATTGCCATGCCTGTATCAAAAAGAAGTGACTGCTCTATCTCTGTCCTGTGCAGATGGTTATCCATAAGAGCAGAATCGGTATCCGAGTCGCCTATTACCTTCCCGTCATTTGCAATAATTGTCACGCGCGCATTGGTATCTTTCTTCAATTGCCTGCAGAGGCTGTCCAAATTGGTTTGCCTGAAAGACATATTTTTTGAGATAAGGTTTATTTGAACAATGAGATTCTTCTTAAGATTATCTATATAATTTTCTCTTACCGCGGATGTGATATATATTTCGACGAAGAGAACCGCCAGCAATATCACGATGGCATACAGTATAAAAATTCTTTTGAAGAGACCGGATTTCATATGTCTGCATCCATGTAATAACCGATTCCCCTTTTGGTTTTTATATATAAAGGATTTGAAGGGTCATCTTCTATCTGCGTGCGCAGTCTCCTTATATGCACATCAACAGTTCTGGGTTCAACAAATGCCTCATCTTTCCAGACAGCATCAAGAAGTTGGTCGCGGCTAAAGACCCTGCCTTTTCTTTCGGCAAGATATAAGAGGAGCTTAAACTCAGTTGCGCTGAGATTTAGCGGCATATTCTTTTTTAAGGCTGCAAAGGTTTCTCTATGTATAGCGAGGTCTGCTATCAGAATAACAGATTCTTCCACAGTTTTTTCACCGGACCTTCTCAAGACAGCCTTTACGCGGGCTACAAGTTCCCTTGGGCTGAAGGGCTTTGCAATATAATCGTCTGCACCCATCTCGAGGCCCAGGATTTTGTCCACATCTTCTCCTTTTGCGGTAAGCATGATTATCGGCAAATGTTTTGTCTTTGGGTCATTTCTGAGGATACGGCAAAGTTCCATGCCCTGTATACCGGGAAGCATGAGGTCGAGAATAACAAGGTTGAAATTCCCCTTGCGTATTTTCTTCAGGGCTTCTTCACCGTCTGAGGCAGATGAGACTTCAAACCCTTCTTTTTTCAGGTTATAAGAAACGAGTTCTGCCAGGTCTGGTTCGTCATCAACTATCAATATTTTTTTCGTATGCATGTTTAGTTATAGCATCTGATATGCCAATGATGCAACAAAAAGATACTCAGCCCCCTATTTTGGACATGGAGGCCGGGGCCGAAAAAGGACGATTGTCTTTACTGAAATAATGTCCGGACGGCTTGACGGTTACAGCCCTGAAAAACAGGGCTTCGAGTTCTTCATCGGATATGCCATTGCGCATGGGAGTTCTTATATCCACTTCGATATCAGAGAAAAGACACGGCCTTATTCTCCCGTGGGCAGTCAGCCGGAGCCTGTTGCAGTAATCACAAAAACAATCGCTTATCGGGCTGATAAAACCAATGATTCCTTTTGCTCCTTTTATACGATAATTTCTTGACGGGCCTTTGCCCTTAAATTCAAGAAGGATAAGTTCACCAAGCGAGGATATCTTTTCGATAAGTTCTGATTTTTTTACGCATGCATCCGGTTTAAATCTCCTGTTACGGCCTACAGGCATAAGTTCTATAAATCTTATGTGATAGTTTTTATCAAAAGTAAGAGATGCAAATTTAAGTATTTCATCATCATTGACTCCGCGTATCGGAACAACATTAATCTTTACCGGGTCAAGGCCAACCCTTTCCGCTTCATTCACTGCTTTCCAGACATACTGTATATTGCCGCCCTGCGTCATATTGCTGTATCTTCGGGCATCGAGGGTGTCGAGGCTTATATTTATACGGTCAAGTCCTGCTTTTTTTAGTGCGCCAGCCATATCAGCAAGCATAATCCCGTTTGTAGTTATGCTGAGGTCTTGAATTCCGATTTTCTTAATCCCGGAGATAATTGATATTATGTCTTTTCTCATCAAAGGTTCACCGCCTGTTATGCGCACTTTCATGAGGCCGTGTTTGTGAGCTATGCACACAAATCTGATGATTTCATCAGGGGTAAGAATCTCTGATTTTTCAAAATATTCAGGCTGTTTATCAGGTATGCAGTATATGCATTTGAGGTTACATCTGTCGGTTATGGATATTCTAAGGTAATCTATCTGTCTTTCGAATGAATCCTGCATTTCAATCTTTTCCAAAGTGGCATAAGGGATAATGGCAGACATCACATTTGATGCATAAACCGCTGTGTCCAAGTTCTGCCAATTCTTTCCTCCCTATTTTTTCGCCGGCAAGAATTCTGGGCAGTATTATATCAAAGACCGTGGTTTTGCTGTACATCCCGCAGGCAGGAATGCCGAGGATAGGAATCTCGGCAGAGGGCAGAGCGCAAGGCGCAAGGGGTTTTTGCTCTATGCTCTCTGCGCTATGCTCTTTGTTGATGTATGCTACCAAAAACATTGCCCCCGGAAGCACTGCCGAGCCGTATGTCATATCAGTTGCCCCAAGTTTTCTTATGGCAAACCTTGTTACATCATCGGGGTCAACAGACATCCCGCCTGTCGTAACAAGCAGGTTTGCGCCCATTTCGATTAATTCTCTGAGTCTCGCGTTTATGAATTCTTCCTCATCAGGCGCATAATACACTCCAACAATCTCACCTCCCATCTCCTCTACCTTTTTTGTGATTATCGGTGCAAAGGCATCTTTTATCCTGCCGTAATAAACCTCATTGCCGGTAATGACAATCCCTGCTTTTGGTTTCCGAATCTCTTTTATCGAAATGACTCCACCCCACCCCTGCCCTCCCCCTCGAGGGGGGAGGGTTAGGGAGGGGGTGACTCCAGATTCTACATCCCGCGCTTGTGTAGCAATAGCCACTGCCTGCTCAATCACTTTCTTCTTCACTACCAGAGGTATTGCCCTCGTGCCTGCAACAACCTGCCCCTTTTTAACTACTGTATTATCATGAAGAGTGGCGCACATAACATCACCCAGCATATTGAATTCTAAAAGAGCCTCTTTATTCACCCTTAGAAGTCCATCTCTTGCAGCAATTATATCTATCTTGCCTTCTTTCGGCTCTCCCTTTATCACAACCCCTGCTCCCATAAGAGCCTTTGCAATTGCATACGCAGCATCGTCCTCATGCATCTCATCATCAGCAATGTTTAAGACAAATAAATGTTCCTTCCCAAGCCTCTGGAGATGGCATACGTCTTTTTCCCGTATGATGTGTCCCTTTCTGAAAGCCCGGCCTTTAAATTCACCGGGCCTTATCTCTGTTATGTCATGGGCAAGGACAGTCCCCACAGCTTCATTTACAGGGATTGTCTTAACATTATTGCCGGGATGATTGGGTTTCCCATTTGCTGTTTCACACATAAGAGCCTCCTATGATTTTCAATTGCAGGAGGGAATTGTCTTTGAGCGGTTTTATTTTGCCGATATGCAAACAGAATACATAAGATAATAAAGAGGCAAAATACCTCGGAGTCCCGACACAGATCGGGGCGAGAATGAGCGAAAAGATTGTTCCCTTCTGCAAATTATTCATCTTTCAAATATCCTCTTAAACTTTTCATCAACGATTTCTTTTATTCCATTTTCCAATGCTTCATATTTTTTCAGGAATTCTTTTGCCTCATTTGTCAGGGTTGCGCCTCCGCCATTTTTCCCGCCTGCCTTCCTTTCCACAAGACTAACGCCAAGCCTTTCTTCCATCGCTTTTATATAACTCCATGCCCTTTTGTAAGAGATGCTTATCTCCTTTGCCGCTTGATTTATTGAGCCGTGTTTATCTATCGCCTCAAGCAGGAACCTTCTCCCCCTGCCAAAGACAGGCTCGCCTTCAATCTCTATCCAGAGTTTTGATTTAATCTTTAAACCGTTATGACTTTTTTGCACAGCGCGAGACAATAAAAAATCAGTCCCGGGCATATAGTATCCGCCATCTGCACATGGTTTGCATAACACTTCCCTCTCTCGATGAATCTCTCTCATATCCTGTATATATTCCCCGCAATTCTCACACTTAACCCTGCTTAACGGCCTGCCCGGCATGTCTTCGGGTCTGATGCTAATATTGACATCCATCACATTAAAAAGCTCTTCGTCCGGCATTATTTTATAAGCTTCAAGCTGAGCTGTATATTTATTCTCGCTTTCAGGAAAATATTCCTTTGCCTTCTCCCTCGAATCCTCTCTTGCGATTACCCTTACAGCCCTCCCTGTTTTGAGATTCAGGAATGTCGCAGCCATTTTCCCGTAGTCCATAAACTTCATTGTCCTGTGCCCGAGACTGCATCCTGTGACTGATTGAACTGCATCAGTTGCGCATCTGTCCATTTCTACAAACACAATTAAATTTTTCCTGTCGTTACCTTTCGGGTCTATAATGCCTGCTTTACCAAGCCCGAGCATGGACATCCTTACTCCAAGCACCTGTCCGGGACAGAGATGGCCGTGAATTTTTGCGGATTCATCAAGTAGAGAATCAAAATCCATATCTTCAATATTCTCCCGTATTCCTGTCATTGGTGCTGATATGCAATGATACGTACTCAAACGGATTTACACCTGAGAAACCCTTTTCTATACGCAGAGCGCCACGAAAACAAAAATTATGGCAAAGGCTACAGCCATTGCACAGAGCGCTGCTGAAAGACAATTTCCTGCCTTCACCTGTGACTTCTACCTTTAATGCCCCTGACGGACACATGCCCACGCATGCAAAGCAGTTATCGCAGTCTTCGCTTGCATGAACAGTAAAGTAATAGTTTTCAAGCAACCCGCTGTTATTTGATTTTTTGTAAGCGAGAATCCTGTTCAAAAATTCCCTCTTAGCAGGAATCTTTTTGTCCGAATATGACTGAGATGCCGGGACTGTGTCATCCCTTTCAAAAAACTCCGCAGCCTGAAGAAATGTAAGATTTTTAACGGTGCTGAAAAATCCCCTGCGGTCGTACCCCGCATCTCCGTAGCCGAGATTTTTTCCGTCATTAATGAGGCTTATATTTCCCGGCAGATTTAAATTCCTTGCCTTAATATTCTTAACCCGTTCCTCTATTACATCAACAATAAAACTGTTTTTACAGCGTCCGCATTCAGTCATATTAATGTGAAGTCCTGTATCCAGAAAAACCGAGAGGGACAATATATGCTCCTCTGACAAAAAACCCAAACACGGAGTCTTGACATGCGCCTGAAGATCGTTTTTTATATTGCAGCCCAAAACAGGAACAGGCACCAAATTCTTAATCCTCCTTAGCCTCACAAGCACGGAATGAAAATCAAATGACTGTATGTCAAAACAGTCTGACGGGCAGGCTGACACGCACAGCATACATTCAGTGCAGTTGTCCGCGAGGATATGCACATCTTCATGTATTGTTATCGCCCCTGAGCGGCACATGCCTGTGCATTCTGAACACGAATTGCGGTTATAACGCATTCTCAGGCACCTTGAGCGGTCGGTCTCAATGCTCTTTGCGCTGCTCAGGAACCTGTCTGCGATCTTTTCTTTTAACATTGTCTAAACTTGCGCGTTTGCATTCAGGAGTTCCTCAGAGAGTACATCTCCGGGGTGAAAGTTGTTAATAAAGGTGAGGGTGCAGTCTGCAAGCGACCTGTAAAACCCGTTGGTTGCGCCTTCCCTCATTTTGTTGCAAAAAGGCTGTACCCACTGCTTGAGAAATCTGTTTAAAAAAAGTTCCTGAATCTTTATAGAATTGAGCGCTGTGGCTATGTCGGACTTTTCAAGAGCCTCTATCTCCCTGAATATCAGATAATACATAAACTCAAGCTCTGCGGTTATGTGGTCAGGCAAATTCCTGAATTCTTTGTCTATAGAAAGCCCCTGCTCCTCATACATCTTTATGACTTCCATGGTAGAATCGCCCATGACCCTCCTTTCCCCGTCGAGATACACTGAACCATACGGCGGAGCTAAAAGCTCATTCGGCCCCACAAAGAGTCTTGCATAATCCACATTGAGATCTACTTCGCCGGATATTAAAAATACTTTCCCCATTTCAGCGGCAAAGGCTGAAGCCTCGGGAGAGACCTCTTTCAGCAATGCTGCAAGATTTTCAAAAATGCCCTCCTGAAGAAAAACATCCTTCTCAGGCTGATAAAAACATGCCGACAGAAGTCTATAGCAGTCGCCTCTCTTTTTTTCACGGCAAACAAATTCTTTGATATCCATCGTCCCCTCTTACTTCACAATTGTCATTGCGAGCGAAGCGAAGGTCGTATCGACCTTCGTCGCTATCGCTTCTCGCAATGACTTCACAAATCTACGCTTTTTTGGCTGAGGCCTTAAAACTTCTTATGTAATAAACATTGGGCTGCGTGCCCTTCTCACCGGGTTTTAAAAGCCCGCCTTTGTTGTTTTTCAGGCTGACCGTTTTGTGCTTCTTAATAAGCTTGCTTACTTCGCTCGCCGGGTCTGAAACGTCTCCAAAAATCCTTGCCTTTGCAGGACAGGAGACAACACAATAAGGCAGTTCACCGTTGACTACCCTGTGTTCGCAGAATATGCACTTCTCGACCTTGCCCTTTTCCCTCACGTTTGCATAGTCCGAATGCTTGTACATCGAGCGGTGCGGAGGCAGGTTACCCGCCTTCTTTGAAACATCAGCGCCTGACGAGGTGCATCCCGGGATGAGTTCCTTCTTATCATTGTAAAACGGATGAACCACATCCTCAAAGTCGTTAAAGCTAATTACGCTGTATGCTGACTTGCTCTTGTCCACATCCTCTGAGCTGTAAGGACATGCCTTCTGGCACCGGCGGCAACCAATGCATCTTTCCTGATTGTGGATCGTCATACCGTTTTCGTGCTTGTGCATAGCCTTTGGCGTTACAGGACATGCCTTCACGCACGGCGCATCCGTACAGTGATTGCAGAGCACAGGCCTTGCTGTAAATTTCACCTTAGGGAATTTGCCTTCTTCCTTCATGATGAAGTCGGCCCAGTTGAAGGTCTGCCCTTTAGTCCTGTCCTGGGTATTATTCTCTGTCTTGCAGGCCAACGCGCATGCGCCGCAACCCACACATTTCTGCAGATCTATGACCATTCCGTATTTAGGCATTTATTTTCTCCTCCCTTCTCATATCTTTTCGATCTTTACGCCGGTAAATCCGCCGTTTCTTGCCGTAGAGCCGCTGAGACGATCATAGTCGTCGGGCATGAGTTCGTTGTTATTACCGCCCCTCGGCAGGAACTTGTGGTAGTCCTTAGCCGCAACCTTCCCATACGCCCAATGGCCCTGCCCGTAGCATTTAGCAATGGTGCCCGGCCTCACGCCTTCCCATAGCCGTGCCTTGGTCGTGATGCTGCCTGAAGGTGAGGTGAGTTTCACTGTATCACCATCTTTAAGCCCGAGTTTCCTGGCATCCTCCGGGTTGATCTTAACTACGTCTTCCCAGCTTACATCTCCTACATCAACCTTTTTAAACTCCTGATACCAGGTTGTGTTCTGGCTCCTTCCCTCACGGTTAAGCCTTGATTTGTAATCGATAAAGGTGAAGGGATATTCTTTCACATCACCCCATCTCTTTGGTGACTCGTAGTGCGGGACAAAGGCCAATTCGCCCCTGGCTTCGTAGCCGCTTACCTGAAGGATGTCGTCGATGGTGGTCTTGTGCTTTTCGGCATGTTCGGCAAAGGCCTTCTTCAAGGTCTCACTGTAGAACTCAAACTTCTTAGTCTCGGTCTTGAACTTGCCCTCGAACTTTTTAGACTCCGCGTTCACCTTGCCCCAGTTCTTCTTGTAGGCATAGGTCTCGGAGTTGTATATCCCTTTCTTTTTGAAATCCTCCCACCCGGCAATCTGGTCGCCCTTCATTTTCTCCTTGCCGTTCCAGACCTTCTGGGATGAGATTTTGGCTGCGATCTCAGCGAACTCGGAAGCATTTGCAGGCTTCTTCTTGGTTTCAGGATCCTCGAAGGAGGCGTAGTAGTCGTACAGGTTGGCAAATCCCCTGGCCTTAAGCTTCTCTGCCAACAGCCACATCACCTCGGTCTCTTCCGATTTGACTTGCCAGAGGGTCTTGCCTGCCGGCTGCTGGATCGACATGTGGCCGTGCAGGTTGGCCATATTAGTAATGATAGAGAGTTTCTCATTAGGGGCAAAAGTGGCCGGCAGTACGATGTCGGCGAACTGGGTCATCTCAGAGGCATTGGTGACCATGTGGACAAAGAAGGGAACCTTCGCCATGGCCTTTTCCCAACGCTGGGCGCCGGTGCAGGAGAAGCTGAAGTTGCTCCAGGAGCTAAGGAAGACCTTGACTGCACCCGGATCCTTCAGCATACCGTTGGCCACATTGTTGGTAACCACGCCACTGCCAGGCTTACCGCTCATCATGGCAGGCATGTCCTTGGCGCCACGTCCGTCAAGCTTCTTCCCTTTGCCGGACTTCTTGGCAAGCTCGTCAATAAACTTATCGCTAATCTCCGGAAACTTCTCGGTCGGAGCGCTGGAACTCTGGAAGACGCCTCCCTCGGTCTCAATAGACCCGAGAAGGCCGTTTAAGGCATAGACCGCCATTGCAGCATAGGTACCCCTCGGGGTCATAGCCACACCAGGGCCCATGTAGACTGAAGTGGCGCTGCCACCCTTGCCCATGAGACGGGCCACACGGACGATCTGCTCTGCCGGGATCAGGGTCTTCTTGGCAGCCCAGGCCGGGGTCTTGTCTTTCAGTTCTATATTCCACCACTTGACCACGCCGTGGGTCTGTTTCTCAATAAAAGCAGCCTCGTCAACAGTCGCGCCGGTCTTGAAGAGGTTCTTGCCATCCTTGAAATCGCCGACAAACTCCCTGCTCCACATACCTTCCGTCAGCAGCACATGGGCAATGGCAGCTGCTAGGGCGCCGTCTTCCCCAGGCTTTATGGGCAGCCATTCGTTTGCCTTGGCGGCCGAGGCGGAGAGGCGTGGATCAACCGCTATGACCGTACCGCGGTCGAAGATGTCGCCGAATTTGCTTATGGAGTTGGGAACCTGGCGGTTAGAACTGAGCGGGTCGCAGCCCCATATAACCAGGCACTTGGTTTTTGCCAGGTCATAGTCGCGGTAGCCGAAAAAGCCCTGTGTGTAGCCAGGGCCCATCTTCTCGGCCTCGGCGCAGATGGCACTGTGGGAAAAGTAGTTGGGAGTGCCGAAGATTTTTGGCAGTGTTCCGTAGAGCAGGTCTGTGGAGGTGGGGGAGTAACGGCCCCGCATGTACATAAACTTCTCCGGCTCGTTGGCCTTGCGCAACTCTATCATTTTATCGGCAACCGTATCCAGGGCCTCGTCCCAGGAAATCGGGACGAACTTGGGATCGATGCCGCGCCCTTTTTCCGGATTGGCCCGTTTCATGGGGACCTTGATCCGGTCCGGATCGTAGGTCTGCTGGATCATCAGGTGGCCGCGCGGGCAGACATAGCCGCCGTTTGCCTTGCTGAGTTGGTTGCCGCGCACCTTGACGACCCGTTCCTCCTGAACAAAGAACTCCACCGGACACCAGGCTGTGCAACCCTGGCATGTGGACGGAATCCATTTGCCTGCGTCAGTGCTGCCGCTCACCTTTTCGCCTGCAAGCTCAGCAGGCTTTGCTGCAAACGCGTTGAGCGAAGGGCCGATCAATGCCACTGCTGCTCCGGTGGCTACGCTTGCCTTCAGAAAATCTCTTCTCTTAATCTTCATTCTTCAACCTCCTCTTTACTTAATTAAACAACTATTGCTTTACTGCCGAATAATCAACGAATCTCCCTTTGTTCACTCCCCCTTCTTTCCCTGAGATTGCACTCCTAAAATTCTTAATAGCACTGCTCATGCTCATTATAAAAAGCAATCTGCTTTAAGCAGCGGTTTTCTGTAAGAAGAAAACCGCCCATGTCTGAATAACCTTTTTAAAAGCCCTTTTTAAAAAATTATACCACGTAAAATAATAATTGCAAAGGAAAATTCTGTATTTATTTTTGAGAAAATATGCTGGCACAGCCCTTATTTCTCTGCCTCGCAAGCACATAGACAGAAGCGTATTCACGCACTTCGTCGAGTAAACGTGCAAGCATTGGGTCCGAATTTGCTGATTCTGTTATGCTCTTAATCATTCATCACTCAGAAAGTAGTTATTCCGAAATAAATCCCTACTGCTACCAGTATCGCACCGCTGAACCTTTTTGAATAGAGTGAAAAGTTCTTTATTCCCCTTGAGCTTACGATGCTCTCTGTAAGCCCTACCGACAATCCTGCGATAAATATCAATACACAGTGACCTATAGCATAAACAAAAAGGAGAGAGCCTCCGTAAAGAATATCGCCGAATAATAAGATTTTCTTCATTGAGCCCTCCATGAAATCTGTTAAGGCATTTCAGTTGATTTGACCCGGCAGTACCCGACTGTGAAATATTTTTTCTGAAAATATAGCGCCACATTGACCAAGCCGATCAAAACCGGCACCTCGACAAGCGGGCCGATGACCGCTGCAAAGGCAGCGCCTGAGTTGATCCCGAAGACTGCAACTGCTACTGCGATAGCAAGTTCAAAGTTATTGCTCGCCGCAGTAAAGGAAAGCGTTGCAGTTTTGGGATAGTCTGCGCCTATCTTCCTTCCCATATAGAATGAAACCAGGAACATCACGACGAAATATATGAGAAGCGGAATTGCAATGCGTACTACATCCAGCGGGAGCCTGACAATATAATTGCCTTTGAGCGAAAACATAATAAGGATTGTGAAGAGCAGGAAGATAAGCGTAATCGGGCTAATCTTCGGGATAAAGCTCTTCTCATACCACTCCCGGCTCTTTACTTTAAGCAGGACGAAGCGGGTAATCATGCCTGCCAGAAACGGTATGCCGAGATATATAAAGACGCTCTCAGCTATTTGTCCCATGGTTATATTTACTACCACACCCTTCAGCCCAAGCCATGACGGCAGCACGGTAATGAAGATGTAGGCATAGACCGAGAAGAAGAGCACCTGGAATATGGAGTTAAAGGCGACGAGTCCTGCTGCATACTCGGTATCACCACAGGCGAGATCATTCCATACGATCACCATAGCGATACAGCGGGCAAGGCCGATCATGATGAGCCCCACCATGTATTCCGGGTAACCGCGGAGAAAAATAATCGCAAGAATAAACATAAGTATCGGGCCGATAACCCAGTTCTGTATAAGCGAGAGCAGAAGAATCTTCTTGTTTCTGAAGACTTCCCCCAGTTCTTCGTATTTCACTTTTGCCAGTGGCGGATACATCATCAGGATAAGCCCGATGGCGATCGGTATATTAGTAGTTCCGATCTGAAACTGGTTGATGAACCCCTCGGTCCCGGGAATGAAATATCCGAGGCCGACCCCCAAGGCCATTGCGGTGAATATCCAAAGGGTAAGAAATCGATCAAGAAAAGAAAGCCTTTTGCCTATTTTTTCAGTCATGGTTATCCTCCGCAACATCTTTTTTTGTCCGGAAGAGGCACAACATTATCCTTAGAAGGCTTGCTCTGCAAAAATTCACCAAGTCTTTTCCTGTCCCCCGCAGCAAGTTTACTTAATTGAATTAAAGATTTTTTATGTCTTACTTATCGAACGGATAAATTCTTCGATCTTCTGCTTATCTTCAGCAGACATATCTTTAAACTCAACCCCTATATCATAGTGGGTTGGATGTTTGTCAGCAATCTCTATACATGAGGCGACTCTCCCGACAAACCTTATAACACTCCCGTCGTTAAGAGCTATCTCCATAGGAAACCTGTCTTCGGGTTTAAAGAGGTGCATAGTCTCTATGAGCATGCCGCCAAAACTGATAAGCTTGACCCTGTATCCGAAGGAATAATCAACGGTTGCTTTTTCAGGCATATGGATTTTAAATCTGAGGCCTCTCAGTCTGTCTTCAGTCCCTTTAATCTTATGGTTTTCTATAAAATCAACAAGCTCGGCAGTTTTATTCGTCAATACATTAGCAAACTCTATGCCTGCATGATAGATCGGTATCACATCACCGTGTGCCCCTTTTTGGGACTCGCTCAGCACAGACCATACAGCAATGCCTTTAATCTCTATATGTTTATTCTTCCCCTCTAACCTTATGTTATATTCTTTACCGATCTTGAGATTTGCATCAACCTGTATCGCAACGCCTCCAAGGCTTATATTGGTAATTTCCGCCTTAGAGGCAAAGAGCACACTGCCATAAACTCCCTCCACCGTGACCCTCTTATGCTGTCTTTGTTCCTGCATACCTAAAAAGTTATCACAAGTCAGCCGGCACTTCAACAAAATAATATCATGGAAACAACTCCTTGCAAATTAAATAAAACAGGTCATTACTGTCCGGTTAAAATAGAGCGCCCTGAAGGGGCTCCTCTCCTCGTATT
>CAKKPR010000362.1 GCA_919901705.1 Thermodesulfovibrionales bacterium
CGCTGATATAAGATTTGCAACTCCAAGCTGTGTTTTTGAAAAACCCTTTATGCCTATTTGCTTTAACCCCTTTTCTTCCTTTGATTCAATGGAAGAAAGCCATACCTCTTCAGGAACAATAATTGAGAGGTCGCTGATTATTGCACTCCACCTCGGCGTTTTCCCCATTGCATTTAATATATCCTTGTCTATGCCTGGAGCAGCGGGTGCAATAACAGGAGGCAGTATTTTTTGCTGAAGATCTGTTTTCTGTTTATTCAGGCTGCTTATCTCGGTATCAATCTTTCTGATTTGAACAAGATTTGAGAGCCACAGGATTATAATTATGGAGCTGTAACCCGCAACTCCCAGAAAGAGATAATAAAATTTGCCTTTTTTTTCAGGAGCGCCTGCCTTTACCTCTATTGGCAAAAGATTGAGTGTTTCTTTCAAGCAGCCCTCCTTGCAAGACCGATTGCTACAGAAAATCTTGGGCCGAGGGGCCTAAGACCCTCATTTTTCATAATCAGGTTGTCAAAGGGATTTGGAACGCTGACCGGGATATCGAACATATGGGAAAAATAATCTCTTGCCGCATTATTAATTGCAACGCCGCCTGTCAGAATCACCTCAGAAAATGTCTTCTCTTTAAAGGTTGCCTTATAATAATCTATAGACCTGAAAATTTCTTTCAGGAACTGGTTCAATATCTCCTTCATTTTCTCTGCGGGGCCTTCCATCAGTATGTCATTTGCCTCTGCGTCTGAAAAACCTTCATTGAGCAAATGGCTTTTTATATGCTCTCCACCCATCTCTACCGACCTTGTCAGGCGCAGGGAGCCTGACTTTACGATGTTTATCTCCATATTTCTTGAGCCTATATCAAGGACTATTACATTGCCGGAACTATGGACAGGAAGCGTCCTTATCAGGCAAAGCGGGTTTGCATCAACAGCGACAACGTTGAGCCCTGCCTCCTTGAATGGGAATAAATGGCGATGGATATTTTTCCTTTCAACAGAGGCAAATGTAACAGCAATGCCGTCAGCAATCTCCGTTGCAACATAGTCATAAACAGCCTCCTCAGGAGGATAAGGCAATTGCCTTTTTATTTCCCATTTTACCGCTTCTTTTAATTCACTTTTAGGCATTGGGGGCAGGGTTATGGTCCTTATAAAAGAGAGATTCCCGGGCACCTGAACGGCAGCTTCCCTGCCAAGAATATTCAGTTCTTTAAAAAAACTGCGCAATCTGTTTACCAGAAGTGTTTCTTCTCGTAGAGTCGAGTCTACGACTTCTCTCTCAGAGGGAGGGATGTCAATAAATGCGGCAATAGAGATTTTTTTAGCTTTGAGTTCAATGACTTTTAAAGAGCCACTGCCCAGATCTACCCCCAACGGAGCAGGTCGAAACAGTCCTAACATTAATGCCTCTTTGTAAAATAATATGCCATAAAGAACATGAATAACGCAGCAATTATCAGCGAAACGCCAAACCCAATCCTGTAGGAAAAGGTAAGGGTGTCAATTTTAGCTATCATTTTTGCGGATAGTTCATTTAGCTTCCTTACGGAATCAGGAGCAAGTAACAAGAGAAATCCAAGCGCAAATGCAATAGCCCCAATTAATATACAAAAACTAACAAGTGACATAAGTTTGCCCTCCTCTCTAAAGTTCTACTTTAGAAATATAGCCGTTACTGCTTAGAATGTCAAGGTTTATTTGTATTTACTATTTTCGGAATTGATTGAAACAGACAGCAGCAAACCCATTGTAAAAGCCTGCATAGCCTGATATTGCTCTTCTATTTAGCAGGCTGTTGAAAAACTCGTCGCATGTCATTGCGAGGAGGTCGATACGACCGACGAAGCAATCTCTAACCCATTGATTTTATTAAATGCGAGATTGCCGCGCTTCGCTCGCAATGACAGAAAAAAGATTTTTTCAACAACCTCTTAGTGCATTTGAAGGATTTTGTGGTAATTTTCTAATAAAAATATGATAGCATGTCTGATGCAATCTGTGCCCAATATGCAAGATTACAGTAAAGAATACAAGGAATTTACCCTGCCGGTCCCTGACAAATTCTCATTCCCTCTGGATG
>CAKKPR010000363.1 GCA_919901705.1 Thermodesulfovibrionales bacterium
CTATTTATTGGCTCTTCTCTGATGTTTTGTCTTCTTGAGCAATTTCTTATGTTTATGCTTGCTCATCTTTTTCTTGCGCCATTTTACAACACTACCCACTGAATCACCTCCTTATTTTTCAGTGACAGTGATGAGTGTCAGTTGTCAGTCTCTTGCAGGTTCAGTTTTTAGTGTCTGTGTCAGTGACAATAAAAACTGAACCTGAATACTGATTTGCTGACACTATTCACTGTTTACTGTATTCTTTGGCCTGATGCATGAATGCCTCAAGCTGTATCCCTGTTGTTGGAGATTCTGTCCCATCAAAAGGTATGTTTATGCTCGGGATGCCAAAATCTCTGTTCAGCCCCTGCATCAGGGCAGTTACTATTGTGCCCGGCATACATCCAAATGGCATTGCATTTACAATGCCGGAAGCCCCTTTTTCTATAAGGTCAACGGTCTTTCCTATGCTCAGTATTGTTTCTCCTTCAAAAGACCTGTGCAAATAGGGCGAAGCCTTCCTCAATATCTCTTTTGTCTCAGGCTCTTTCAGTGTTTTAAGAAACCCTTTGAAGTATCCGGCATATCGGTGTTCTATCTTCTTTTGAAAGAACGTTGTTAAAAGAGTATTCATGATAGCAGACCAGTCTTTTTTTAGCAAGGCTTTTTGAGTGGCTATGTAGTTCACATAGTAAATCCATTCCTCAACAGGCGCAAGCCATGCAGCGCCGCCAAGCGCCTCGATCTTTCTTACCAGGTCTTCATTTGAGAATTTATTGCTTCTTACAAATATCTCGCCTATTATCCCTATCAAGGGTTTGCTTCCCTTGTATCTCGGAAGGTTTTCGAAATCCCTGCGTACAGCCTCAAGAATATTTTCAACTTTACCGTCACTGCCTTTTAACGAGGAATACATCTTTTTAAGATATTCCTGATAAAGAAAATCAGCAGAGCCCTTTTCTTTCTCATAGGGCCTTGTTTCATGCAGGCACTTGGTTAACAGTTCAACGGCAATAATGCCTTTCCAGGACCAGAGTGCAAAATCCTTGCCGACAATACCGAGGTCTTTATAAAACTCAGCATCCTGATTAGGCGAGAATATCGGAACGTCAGAATAGCCGAGGTCATCGAGTGTCAGCCTGTGGAATACATTGTATTGCCCAAACCTGCATGGCCCTGAGCCTGACGGCATAAAGAAGGCAGACTCTTCCGGCCGGAAATCAGAGGAGAGGACCCTCTTGAGCATATCGCCTGTTGTTACTGCACAGGGATAGCATTCCTTCCCTGATACATGCATCTTGCCGATGTCTATCGTCTCTTTGTTAGATTCCGGCAATACCTCTGCGCCAACTCCGCAGCGTTCAAAGGCAGCGGCAAGGGCAAATGCATGGTCAGACATCCGCGGGATATAGATAGTTCGTGATGCATGATGCACGATGTATGATGCACGATGAGTCTTTTCCACCTTGTTTTTACCTGTATCCTGTATCTTGCATCCTGCATCTTTGTTTTGTATGCTGTCGAGGAAGGCCTCGCACCTTGTTATTGCTCCGGCATCAGCGCTGTGTTCGTCTATTTCGATATGGAGGAAAGGCTTTCCGCGAAGTTCTTTTTTGAAATATTTCAGTATGAATGAATCAGGCCCGCAAGCGAAGTTTCCGATATAAACCGGATAGAGGTTTGGATTTTCATTGATCACCCGTGCAGTCTTCAGTATTCTCTGTCCTGCCCTCCAGTACATGTTGGGCCACTCAGAATCTATATTATGTTCATTGAGGGGTAGGAAATCCATAGGTATTGCCAGGACATTGAGGTCAGCGAGTTTTTTTGGTATATCGAGGTTCATCCCTTTGTCATATGAATTGTAAGCACGTCCAACAATTACAAGAGTCTTGTCTTTTGTTGAAGATAAAACTTCAGCTCCTTTTGTCTTTAAATCCTTGTTAAATTCATTCTGGGCATTCTCTGCAGCGCTGATTGCATTTTTAATTTTCTCTTTTTTTATCCCAAAAATTTTAAAGGTTTTTGCCAGTTCATTCAGCATAAATTTTTTGCCGCGCTTTAGATTTACAACAGGCCTTAATATCTTAATGTCCTTGAAGGCAATCTTTGATACATATGGGATAGTCTGTGTGTAGGGACAGGCGAATCCTCTCTCCAGAGATTCATTCTCTGTATTAAGATTTATAAAGCTTGGTATGAAAAGGGCATCAACCCCTGCATTCAGCAAGTATTTTATATGGCCATATGCAACCTTAACAGGAAAACACGTTTCTGAAAGGATGGATTCAAGCCCGAGATTCACTGTCTGCCTGTTTGTTTTAGGCGAGACCTCAACATCAAATCCCAATTCCCACAATA
>CAKKPR010000364.1 GCA_919901705.1 Thermodesulfovibrionales bacterium
CCTCGGATTTCTAAGAAACTTTTTTAAGAAGCGGAATGATTACTCTGCAATCTTTATAAAAGACGAGAAGTCACTGCTGGGAGAGCTCAACAAGAAAAAAGCCGCTGCCCTCATTGTTGGAAGTTCAGTCAAGACCGGAAAAATTAATCTGACAGATACCGGATGCCCTGTAATAGCAATGGTGGCAGGGGATATAACCAATGGTATCCGCTCTATTATGAAGCGGGATATTGATATCTACCTTATCAGTCCCTTTCATGAAGAAGATTTTGAGCATAAGCTCAAGGTTGCCATAGAAAAAAAAGGCTGGGTAGAAAATATCTGCAGGGATAAAAAGGAGTTAGAGACAATAGTTGATTTGACATATCTTGTCTCTTCAACGCTTGACCCTAAGGAGGTATTATATTTTGTCGTAAAAAAGATAGCAGAACTCATTGACGTGACAAGATGTTCCATGATCAGCATACCTTGCGAAGAAAAGAGGCATGCCTACGTAATTTCCTCCTTTGAAGACCCCAAGATAACAAATATAAAATTAGAACTGAAAAAATATCCGGAGATAAGAAAGGCCCTCAGCAGCAGAAGCACTGTGTTTATAAAGGATGCATTGAAAGACCCCTTGCTGAGAAAAGTCAGGCCTGTCCTTGCACCTCTGGGGATTCGTTCCATTGTGGTCATCCCTGTTATCTTCAGAAACGAGGTTATCGGCACATTATTCCTGAGGACTTCAAGGGCAGGCCATACCTTTACGGAAAGGGAGATAAGGCTTTGCAATGCCATTGCCAATGCTGCAACCAATGCCCTATATAATGCGTTTATTTATGAAAAACTTGAAAACGAAAAGACAAAACTGGAGAAATTCGCTATCACGGATTATCTTACGGGTATATATAATATCAGGTATTTCTATCACAGACTTGAAGCAGAATTCAGCAGGTCCCAGAGATACAAAGCTCCATTGTCCTGCATCATGTTTGACATTGATTACTTCAAAAAGGTAAATGATACCTATGGACACAGGGTCGGTGATATGGTGCTGAGAGAGTTTGCGCAATTCGTAAAAAAACATACGAGGAAAAGTGATGTATTTGCAAGGTATGGCGGAGAAGAGTTTATAATGCTGCTAACCCAGACCTCTGACAAAGGGGCCATGGCAGAGGCTGAAAGGCTGAGATATGTTATAAAGGAACACAGATTCAAGTCGCTGAAAAACAAGAAGGGAATTACGGCGAGCATAGGAGTAGCTTCTTACCCGCATAAGAAAATAAAAACACAGGATGACCTGATAACCTTTGCTGACAATGCCCTGTTTGCTGCGAAAAATAGCGGCAGAGACCAGATCAGGGCATGGGGTTAGGATATTCGGCTCTCTTAAAATATAAAAAGTA
>CAKKPR010000365.1 GCA_919901705.1 Thermodesulfovibrionales bacterium
TTCATCTTCCAAAGGAAATATTTCTCAAAGGCTACCTTGAGCCATTTTGCCCACACTCCCTTTTTGGTAACCGACTCTTGCCTCGGGGGAAGTACAGGAACCGCCTTCATGTACGCAGCGGTGTTTCCCATGTCCATAATGCATATGACATCCAGATCATTTGCAGGAGGAGGGGGTGATCCCTTGATGTCTGCGAAGATCGTCGCAGCTGCTGTCTTTGCCATCTTGACCGTCATAAAGCCTGTCTTGGGAACTCCTGTCGGCACTGGCGTCGCTTCAGGCGGTGCGATGGCGATCGCTACGCCGATTGTGAAGATGTTCTTATGCTTTGTATGCCGATAGTTTTTGTCGACCGGGATGAAGCCGCGTGGATTGCCCAATGGAGCTACGGCCGGCACGCCTTTGAAAGGTGGAGCGACCATGGCCATCTTGAAGGGTATCTTTGTGCCGTCCTTTAGTTTGATTTCTCCGGGCGTCACTTCTTCAATCGCCTGATTGACGACAGATTTAATATCTCTGACTGCAAATTCATCCTCAAAGAACCTCTTGGAATTGCCAAGCCCACCGACTCCCATATGGCCGAGATAAGGTTCTGAGGTAAGATAGATGATCGGCACTTTATGCCGCATCTTCCTTCGCCTGAGCTCCGCATCTATTTCAAATGCCAGTTCATATGACGGGCCGAAACAGCTCACCATCTGTGATGAACCAAGCACTACCGGGCCAGGGGATTCGAATACCTTTTCTAAGCTCTCATGTGTTTTTGTTCCGTGATCGAGTGTAAACGTACAGTCGGTGTACCCTTTGTCAGGGCCGAGACCCGGGATCTCGTCGAAAGACAAATAGGGGCCGGTAGAGATGACAAGATAATCGTATGATATTTCTTTCGTTGCGGTCCGCACCCTCGAGGAATCAGCATCGACATTTATCACCGCTTCATGGACAAATTGAATTCCTTTGGGTTTAAGAATTTCGGGAACACTCAACGTTATATCAGACGGCTTTCGCCAGCCCATTATCAGCCAGGGCAGTGAAGGCAGGAATACAAACCTGTCATCATCACTGACGACACTCACCTCAGCTTTCTTTCCAAGCAGCCTTTTCAGTTCAAAGGCTGCTGTAAGTCCTCCGAACGATCCCCCTAAAATAACTATTCTTGTCATGTTACCTCCCTCGAAATATAGGTTAAGGTAGAGGTAAAGGTTAAGAAAATCTCAACCTCAATCTCAGCCTTACCCTAATTTTTTAAAACATACCTACAACTTTATCACTTCCAGCCATTAAGTCAACAAGGCTGTCGTAATTGATATTTTTTATATTTTTATTGGTATCGTTATCTTTCAGCCCTCTCAATCTCCTGTCATCTTCAAGCACATATACCGTTCTGTAAAAACTCAGGTCTTCGAGCTTCTCCTTCTGTATAAAATAAACCCCGTTCTGTAAAAGAACTATGTCTGCAGACATATGACGCGCAAGCTTTACTCCCCGTTTTCCTTCAGGCG
>CAKKPR010000366.1 GCA_919901705.1 Thermodesulfovibrionales bacterium
TTTAAAGCAATCTCAAATAGTCTCTTGCTCCGTGCATAATTCTGTGAATAAGAATTGTCTGCCCTTCAATCGTATAAAAAATAAGATAATCATGGACAATCAGGTAGCGGTACCCTAACCTGGTAAGTTCATCTTCCTCAGGGACACGCCCGATAAAGGGATGATTGGAAAGATGTGACAGGTTTTTTCCAATTTTTGCTGCAAGGGCTTCTGCGGCAGTCAAGTTTTCTGCGGCGATATAGGTTACAATCTCGTTAAGGTCGTCTTCTGCAATTTGTAACAGCCGGATAACGTATTTAGGCTGTTTCACGAAGTCTCTTTCTCAGGTCTTTCATCACCTGACTGAGAGTCCGCCCCTTGTCACCGGATGCCTTTTGGGCCTGAGCAACTGCAAGCTTGCTGAAGAGGTCAATTTTTAACTGAAGCTTGCTGTATTGAGCCATTGACATGACAACCATATCACCCTCGCCGTTTTTGGTGATAAAAATAGGCTCGTCAGATTTGTGCGCGAGTTCTGAAATTTCGTTTGCCTTGTTTCTTAAATCGGATATTGGTTTTATAACCGGCATTGTACCCTCCTCTTTGCTATATCATTATTATATCATTTAAGTGATAAAGTCAATCCGCCTGCTGGACAAAGCAATCTTGTATTTACTGCAAGATTGCCACGCTCCCTTCAGTAGCTCGCAATGACAGAGTAATCGTACTTTCTGTGTCTATATTACTTTATTTCTCAATCCACAATCAAAAACGCACACTTCAGATATTCAGTCTCCGGCATTGAAAGAAGCACCGGGTGGTCATGGTTCTGTGAACGCAGGCTGAGAAGTCTCAGGTTACGCCCTGCCCCTCTCCCTGCGGAATGAAGCATATCAAGAAACATCTCCCTGCTCATGTGATAGGAACATGATGAGGTGGCAAGAATTCCGCCGGATTTTATCAGCCTCATGCTCATTTCATTAAGCTGCCGGTATGCCTTTATTGCCTCTTTTATTTTGCCTGAGCTTTTTACAAAAGCAGGCGGGTCAAGCACAATAAAATCATATCTCTTCTCACCTTTTCCAATTTCATCTTTGAGAAAAGAGAAAACATCAAATTTTATAAATTTAACTCTATCATGAAAGCTGTTTAACTCTGCATTTTTCTGAGCCTGTGTTATTGCTTTTTCCGATTCATCAACTCCTGTAATCTCATCAACCAGAGAAGCAAGCCTTAAGGACCATGCGCCTGTATAGCAGAAAAGGTCAAGGCCTTTCCCGCCCTTTATGAAATCCCTTAGCGCTGTCCTGTTTTCTCTCTGGTCAAGAAAGAATCCTGTCTTCTGCCCTTCATAAGGGTTTATCTCAAAGCTCACCCCATCCTCACTTATAACAGGAAGAGACTGAAGGCTGCCTTTTATAATTTCTTTATAGAGCGGGATTCCTTCGAGGGAACGCATACGGCTGTCATTTTTTATTATTATCACCTCAGGCTTGAGCATCTCATCGAACAATCCAATAATTACGTTTTTGAAAGCCTCCATACCTAATGTGAGAAATTGCAAAACAAGGCAGTCTTTGTATCTATCCACAATAAGGCCGGGAAGATAATCTCCCTCGCTGAAAATCAGGCGCATGGCATCCCTTGTTTCGAAAAACCGTTCTCTCAGGCTCAATGCTGCATTTATTCTCTTTCTGAAAAATTCCTTGTCAATACTCTCTTTTTCTCTGGTCAGTATTCTTATCGAGATAAGGCTGTGAGGATTGATGTAGCCGATACCAAGAAATACATCTTTCATATCATAAATCTCGACTATCGAACCGGGTTCATATTTCTTTGGGTTCTCGTACAGCTCATTAGAGAAAACCCACAAATGCCCGTCAAGGATTCGCTTTGTTCTCTTAAGATGAACTTTTTGCATTTCAATACTCCTTTTATTATTCAATGGCTTTTAATATCCCCTGAAGCAATGCCACAGGTGTGGGCGGACAACCATGTATGAGGACATTCACGGGTATGACTTTATCTATACCTCCCAAAGATGCATAGCTCTCTCCGAATATTCCGCCATTGCATCCGCAGTCACCAACTGCGACTACAATTTTTGGCGGAGGCGTGGCATTATAAGTCCTGCGAAGCGCAATCTCCATATTATGTGTCACAGGCCCTGTAACCAACAGCATGTCTGCAAACCTTGGCGAGGCAGTAAAATGGATACCGAATCTTTCGCAGTTATAAATCGGGTTGTTTATCGCATGTATTTCAAGCTCACAGCCATTGCACGAGCCTGCATCCACCTGCCTTATGGCCAGGCTGCCACGGAAACGCTTTCTGACAGCCTCTTCCAGCCTGATGCCAACCTCTTCTACTTCAGGAATAATTTCAGTTGACAGAGGCTCTGTTACAATGCCTGTCCGGAATATCTGGCGCAGTATCCTTATCATAGGTCATGCCCCGAATAAGACTGATTAAAACTTTTATTGCAAAGCGGAAAGTCCGGTACTATATTGCCGGGTATTGCCTGCTCAAGGCCAAGCCAGTTAACACTGGACGGGTCTCTGACCATGCACCTGTTAATCTCACCTTTTGGCCCTGACTGAAGCCAGTAAATAATCTCTCCCCGCCAACCTTCAACAGCAGCAAACCCGTATATGCCAGGAGATGGTGGATTAAAAGTAGAAGCTATCTCTCCATCAGGAAGGTTCTCAAGCATATACCGGATAATCCTGATTGATTCTCTTGTCTCCTGAACTCTGACCCATGTCCTTGCATGTACATCTCCGGTAATAAGAACAGGCACACCTAGTTCAATGCGGTCATATTGGTCATAAGGAGGAAAAGGGTTGAATATTCGGCAGTCGAGATTCAGCCCGCTGGCCCTTGCAGCTATTCCGACAACACAAAGTTCCCGTGCTATCTCGGGACGAAGAACGCCTGTATCCCTGACCCTGTCTTCAAGAGACGGACTTTCATCGTATATAACAACAAGCTTCTCAAAATCTTTTGATATGCTGTCAAGTTCTGATAATATTTCTTTTTTACCTTCTGAATCAATGTCAACAACCACTCCTCCTGGAATAACCTTATCCATCATAAATCTATGGCCAAAAAGTTTATGGTTGGTGCGAAGGATCATTTCCTTGAGCCTTGACATCTGGTAAAGCATAAATGCAAATGCAGCATCATTACAGATAGCTCCTATGTCACCGAGATGGTTTGCTATGCGCTCCCTTTCAAGGAAAATTGCACGGAGCCAATTAGCCCTTTCAGGCACATTACAGCTCGGTTGCAAGTCGCAACGACCTGTCATGGACTCCAGTGCCATGCAATAGGCAAGGGAATGTGCAACCGTAGTATCGCCTGACACCCTTCCGGCAAGCCTGTAGCCTTCTTCCCATAACAGAGACTCAAATTTTTTCTCTATACCTTTATGTACATACCCGAGCCTTTCTTCAAGATTAATTATATCCTCGCCAACTGCCTGAAAACGGAAATGACCCGGCTCTATAATCCCTGCGTGAACAGGCCCCACGGGTATTTCATAGACTCCTTCACCCTCTGCCTTAATCCATTCATATTCACCCGCAACCCTCGGCATCGGCTTTGATGCATCAAAGGATTTTCTCAGCGGCCAGGCATCTTCAGGCCAGTCTTCAAATTTTATCCATGGCCTTGAATCAGGATGTCCGACAGGTGTAATGCCCATGAGGCTTTGTATCTGCCGCTCAAACCTGTAGGCAGGGAGATACCTCCTTGTAAGACTTGGAAACTGAGGATTATCTGATGGCAACTCTGATTTTACGATCAGGTATTCCTTGCCCCACCTGTAGCAGGCAAAGACACAGAATCCCCTTCCAAAAGGGGTCTCGTCACTGGCCCATTCAGCAGCAAGAAGGGCAAAAGCCTTTTTTTTCAATACCCAGGCAGCTTCCGCAAACTTTTCTACCGGCACAGTGCAGCAAATTACCGAAGACGGGCGTTGCCTATTGTCAAATTGAACATCAGTCCCAAGCGCAGATGTTATTGCATCAGTCAACACACTCATTTCAGCAACTCCACAGCTGTATGAAACCACCGGTTAAGAAAATCAGGCATGTAAATACCGATAACAAGTACCAGCGCCATATGCAGCATTACAGGTATATGAGCTGCCTTAATAGGCCGCTGGTATGAAGGCGCCGGGCCGGTGACCATAGGCTGTACCCTTCTGAACAATGCTGCAAATGCTACTGCAAAACCTAACAGCAAAAAAGGCGTTAATAAAGGCGCATCCTTCATTGTTGCGGTCAGTATCAAAAATTCGCTCGTAAAAACGCCAAAAGGCGGCATACCTACAATGGCCATCACTCCGAACATCATTCCCCACCCAACCAAAGGGTTTCCCCTGATAAGTCCTTTTATCCTGTCCATCTCCTGTGTCCAGTGCATCTGAGAGGCATGTCCGACAGTAAAAAATATGGCTGACTTTGTAAGGCTGTGGACAAGCATATGGAGGAGAGCTCCGAAAGTTGCTATGGGGCCTCCAAGGCCAAAGGCAAAAGTTGCTATCCCCATGTGTTCTATTGATGAATATGCAAACATGCGTTTTATATCCTTCTGCCTCAGTAGTGAAAAAGCAGCCACTATGATCGAAAGCAACCCGAAACCCATCATTATGTCGCCTGCGTGATGAGTGCCTGTTGAACCGTCCACAAGCACCTTGCATCTTACCAGAGCGTAGAGTGCAACATTTAACAGCAATCCTGAAAGTACAGCCGAGATTGGCGTCGGCCCTTCACTGTGCGCATCAGGAAGCCAGTTATGTACAGGGACAAGCCCTACTTTTGTACCGTAACCCACCATCAGAAATACGAATGCCAGAGACAGAACTGTCGGCTCAAGTTTACCGCTTACCTGACTGAGGTTGGTCCAGAGCAATGCCTCGCCTCCTGCACCCAGCACCTTTTCTGCTGCAAAGTAAAGGAGCACAGTTCCAAAAAGCGCCAGTGCAATTCCAACGCCACAGAGTATAAAATACTTCCAGGCAGCTTCAATTGCCGAGGGAGTGCGATAAAGGGAAACAAGCAACACCGTAGACAATGTAGCCAGTTCCATTGCTATCCACAGGACACCGACATTGTTTGTAAGAAGACAAAGGAGCATCGCAAAAATAAAAAGCTGGAACATCGCATGGTAAAAGCGCATACGGATAGGCCCCACATGACCGTCTTGCCTTTCCTTTCTCATATATCTCCTGCTGAAAATGGCAGTGGTCATAGATACAAAGGAAGTCAGGACTGCCAGATAAACATTAAATGCATCAACAAAGAAAAAGTTTCCTCCTGCAAGCATGGGACCTTTCACATAAACCTCTAATGCCAGCGCTATTCCGGCTGCAAACGTGGCAGCAGAACCCAGTATGTTTATTTCAGGCGCATACTTTCTGTCGCCGATAAAGGCAAGGACAATAGCTGCAAACAATGGCACGCTCAACAAAATCAAAAGAGGCATGCTTAATCCTCCTCTTTCAGTCTGGCCATTTGTTCTATGTCCAGGCTGTCGAATGTAGTATGAATCTGGAAAAAAAATATCCCGAATATGAATGCAGCAATGAGTATGTCAAGCGCAACGCCAAGCTCTACTACAAGCGGCATACCGTAAGTTGCGCTTGTGGCTGCAAAAAAAAGTCCGTTCTCCATAGCAAGAAATCCTATTATCTGAGTAACGGCATGTTTTCTTGTAATCATCATTAAAAGCCCGAGCAGAACAGTGGCAAGGGCAACAGCAAGCGTTGAACGGGTCATAAGAGTTGAAAGCTCCCTGACAGGCGCGGTCAGATGGTACGAGAAAATAACAAGGGCTATGCCTATCAGCATTGTCATGGGTACATTTACAATAGTTTCCACCTCTTTGTGTATTTTCAGCCGTTGGATAAGGACATGCAGAATGTACGGAAGAAGAATAACTTTCAAAGACAGGGTCAGTATAGAAGATATATAAAGATGATGCGCTCCGGCGACAAATCCGACTATGGCAGTGCTTATGGAGAGAAAAAGCCCCTGCCATGCAAACAGGTGTATAAGCCCGTACATTCTTCTTTGGACCAGCATGCCAAATGCTGTCAGGAGTATCATTGCTGCAAGAAAACTGTTTATCTGCGCTGCAAGGTTCGTATGCATTTCACTCCAGAATAAAATAAGATAACATTCCAAGGGTTGCCAGTAAAAAGGCAGACCCGAGAAATTCAGTTAAACGGAACAGCCGCATCTTTGCCAGGCCTGTTTCTATCAATACAAGGCCGGCTCCTGCTGCTGCAAGCTTCAATATCATAAACAGAAACGCTGCCGGTATTGCTGTAAAGTCACCGGATGCTGCAATACCCCACGGCGAAAAAACAGCTATCCCCAGCATCACAAAAAGGAATAGTTTCATCATCCCCGCCCATTCAATGAGGGCCAGATGCCTTCCTGAATATTCCAGTATCATCGCCTCATGTATCATTGTAAGCTCAAGATGCGTTGCCGGATTATCCACAGGTATTCTTCCGGTCTCGGCAAGGGTGATAAGGATAAACGCAAGCAAAGCGAATGCAAGGGACGGCCTCAGAACAGACTGGCCGCTGTAAATTACCTGAACCATCTCTGAAAGCGATGTAGACTTGCTTGCCAGAGATACGGTGAATATAGCCATAAGCATTGCAGGTTCAGCCAGGGATGCGATTGTCATCTCACGGCTTGAACCCATACCTCCAAATGCCGTGCCGATATCCATTCCGGCTAAAGCAGTAAAAAATCTTGCGATTGCAAAGAGCGCCACTAATGCAATTACGTCTGCTGTGGCAGCCAGAGGCAGATCCACAGACAGCATAGGCACGATTCCTCCCGCAAGAACAGCAACTCCAAAGACAAGATACGGGGTAAAACGGAATATCCATGATGCGTTCCCGGCAAGCACCACACCTTTTGAAAAAAGCTTTATGATGTCCCTGTATGGCTGAAAAAGTCCTGGTGATGTACGTCCCTGCGACCAGCACTTCAGCATCTTTATCCACCCCGCAAATGCAGGTGCAACTAAAAGGATAATCAGCAACTGCAAAATCTCTATTATGAATGGATACAATATCATCCCTGAAATACCAGAAGTATAATGATAGTCACAAAAGAATATATAAGGTAAACCTGTATTCGTCCCTGCTGAAGCTTGCCGACCTTCCGCGATACCCAAAAACTCACTTCGATCACAGGCTTGTACAACCAGCCCCAGAAAAGATCTCTTATGCGAAGGTGGTAATGCAACTTTTTTGGAAAGGCCTTGTGCCCATATTGCGAAACCATTCTCACCTGTTCTTTTATACTGAAGAAAAAACCAAATATTCTGCGTATCGGCATAGAAAAAGATGTGGCATTATATTGCATTCTCTGGTTTATCTTTTCAAACCCGCAGTCCCAGATTGGCACCCTTTGTATAGCAGCAGGACGCACATGCAGAAAAATATATGCCAGAACCACAACTGCCATTATAAACAGAAAAACTATCGGGCCTGAGTAAGATGCCCTTTCGTGTGCAATGGGAGTAAGCCACATCCACCCGAGTCCTGTTGCTGAGGTTGCAATCTTGGCGCCTACCAACTGTTCGGATATCACGTCCATCCACTCAATAAACAGAGTTGGCAAAACTCCAAGGCCAAGGCATGTTAAGGCAGCAAGCATCATCCCGATGCGCATTGGCCAGCCCACCTCATGGACATTGGGATTATGATGGCCGCGCCAGTGTCCTAAAAATGTTACCCCGAATGCCTTTACAAAACAGGCAGCAGCCAGAGCGCCTGTCAGCGCGAGCAGCGCTGCTCCCATAGGAATCAGCAGATTCAGCAATGGATTTGGTAAAGACGGCGAAAGCAAAAAAGCCTGAAAAGTGAGCCACTCTGATATAAAACCGTTAAACGGCGGCAGGGCTGAGATAGAAATACAGCCGACAAGAAAAAAAGCAGCAGTCCATGGCATCTTGTGGATAAGGCCGCCCATCTCTTCCATATTACGTTCATGCGTTGCATGAAGCACAGCGCCTGCGCCCATGAAAAGAAGCCCTTTGAACATGGCGTGGTTCATGGTATGAAAAAGCCCTGCTGTAAGGGCCAGTGCAGCCAACAATGGCATCTGAAAAGATGTGAATATCATTGATAGCCCGATACCTATAAGTATTATGCCGATATTCTCTACTGAGTGATATGCAAGAAGTCTTTTTAAGTCATGCTGCATTAAGGCATAAAGAACCCCCAGGACAGCAGACACCAGCCCGAATACCAAAACTATAGCACCCCACCACCATGGAAAGACCTTAATAAGGTCAAAAGTTATCCTGACTATCCCGTATATTGCGGTCTTCAACATTACACCGCTCATCAAGGCAGATACATTTGACGGGGCAACAGGGTGCGCCTCGGGCAGCCAGACATGCAAAGGGATTACCCCGGCCTTTGCAGCAAAACCGAAAAAGGAAAGCAGAAAAGCAGCAGTTGCCCATCCCAATGGAAATCTTGTCGCGCGCATTGCATCAAACGTATAGCCGCTAAAACCCTGAAATCCGGTGGTTAAACCTGCCAGGACACCGAATGACAGAAGTATTGCAATAGCGCCGACATGGGCTACTATCATATAAAGAAAGGCCGCCCTTCTGTTTTCAATTTTTTCATCCTCAAACATCACCAGAAAATATGAAGCTGCAGCCATTACTTCCCATGAGATAAGAAAAAATAAAGCATCGTCCGCAAGAACTACCATAAACATACCTGCGATAAACAGGCAATAAAATATAACAAGGGTTGTTATTGACCTGTGTCCTAGAAATCCTTTCACATACCCGAGAGAGTATATCGAGACAAAAAACGACAGCAATCCGATTACCGTAAGAAAAAAACCTGACAATGGGTCCAGCCTGAGATGAAACAGGAGGTCAGGAAGGCCTATGGGCAGAATAATCTGATTGGTAAGGCCTTTCCCTACAGTCCAGCCTCCGGCCGCAACCATAAGGAGCGAAGCGATTGCTGTCATGGAAAAACTGATAGTAATTAAAAATTTCTGGTACCGGTTAAATAAAAAAGCCAATACTGCGATAAGGAAAAGCAGCAGAATTGAAGACAATGCAATGTCTATCGGCAAAAAAATCACTTTTCAGTCACCTTGAATAACTCGGCCTCCCGGCGCGCAAAAACCTCATAGAGCTTATCTGCAGGAGAAAAGTTTTTTACAGCAGATATTATTTCTTCATCCTTCAATAGCCTTGAGAGCTTAGCGAGTATCCTCAAATAACGCCTCTCATTTCTTGGAAATATAAAAAAAAGTGTATCAACATCATCATTGTCCAGAGCGCCAAAAGGTATGGGCTTGTCAAGATAACAAAGCGCAATCGAAGAAAACCTTGATGCAAATTCCTTGAAAGGCATCGGGTGCGGAAAAGCGATTCCGTGCCCGACAGCAGTGGAGCATAACTTCTCCCTTTCCATAATGGCATTAAATAGTTTTCTTATATCCATTTGAGGAACTTCTTCTTTGATGAGAGCAAGGCTGGATGATATGGCATCTTCTTTCGTATTAGCAGCGACATTATAGTAAATGCCGCCGCGCCTGAGAAATTCTGATACAGAGATTGACTCTTCATCTGCCAAAGAAGAGGTCCTCGTCGGAACATGGGCCGGGATATCCCTTGTATCTTCTATCCAGGATGCAATCTCTCCCCTGTCAAAACGCCACTGGCCGCCAACCCTGAAACAGGGGATAGTCTCATTCTTTATCATCCTGTATATGGTCTTCTGGGATATGCTCAGCAGACCGGCAACATCCTTAACCCGAAGGTTCATATTGTCCTTTTTTGTCCGGTTTTGTACAAAATTGGTTTAAATTGTATAATTTTAGTTTGCGGATTGTCAAGAAAAAGATTGCTAAAAAAATATTCAATATATCAAGATAAAAAATCATGTCCATAGTCATCATTAAAAAATCTACTTACAATTACGACATCCTCAGGCCGCGGGTCTTTGAGATAATGGATGCCCTTGGCGGAGACCTGATCAAAAAAAACAGCCATGTTGTGATAAAGCCAAATCTTCTTGCGCCGGCGCCGCCTGATAAAGCAATAGTCACCCATCCGCTGGTTATAAGAGCAGCAGCCGAATACGTGCTTGAAAAAGGAGCAAAGCCGCAGATTTCAGACAGCAGCGCTATGGGCTCTTTTCAAAAAGTGCTCTCAGAGAGCGGAATAAAAGATGCTCTCAAAGGACTTGATGTTGAATACAGGGAATTTAAGACCTCTTTAAAGATTGACGTTGGAGAACCCTTTGGAAAAATAGAGATTGCTGAAGATGCGCTCAAGGCAGACTTTCTGATAAACCTCCCGAAATTTAAAACTCACATGCAGATGCTTCTGACACTCGGAGTAAAAAACCTGTTCGGGTGTATTGTTGGAATAAGGAAACCGGAATGGCATTTCAGGACAGGAGTTGACAGGGAGATGTTCGCAAAGTTGCTGGTTAATATCTATAAGGCTGTAAGCCCGGCCATGACAATTATTGACGCTATACTGGCAATGGAAGGTCAGGGGCCGGGCAGGCGCGGCACACCCAAACACCTCGGGGTGCTTATGGGCAGCAGGGATGGCATTGCGCTTGATATTGCAGCCTGCAAAATGCTGGGAATACAACCGGATAAATTATTGACCAACAAGCTGGCTAAAGATATGGGTTTTACTAATGAAGCAATAGAGATTGAGGGAGATTTTCAGGAGATAAAGCATTTTAAAATGCCGGATATAACTCCGCTTGTTTTTGGCCCGCAAAAACTTCATAGGCTGATGAGAAAACATCTGGTTCAGAGGCCTGTGTGTGATGCTTCAATATGCAGGCTGTGCGGAGAATGCTGGAAATACTGCCCTGCGCAGGCGATAACCCGCGGAAGAAAAAACTTGAACTTTGATTACGACAAGTGCATAAGATGTTACTGCTGCATAGAGGTATGTCCCCATGCTGCCCTCCACGCAAAGGAAACTATAACCGGCAAAGTGCTAAGAAAAGTTATAAAGAGATAACACTCCGCGCATCCTTCCTTTACTGTTGAAAAATACAAATGAATCACCCCGCAGCAAGCTATGGGGTATCTTAAAGTTGAATTTATGTTATTTGTTGTCATTCCCGCAGAGCTTGTCCCGACTTGTTCGGGATCACGGGAATCCTTCTTAAAGAAAAAGAAAGATTCTCGCCCCGGCGAGTCGCCGAGGAGACTGGACAAGCCAGAATGACAGAAATATGGTAACCCTTTAGCAAGCTACAGAGAAATAATTGCCATAACAATTGATATGCCTTATAATAACCCATTGTATTTTCATAGAGGAGGCGGAATGGAAAATCCCATTAAGATAACTTATTCTTTTAAATTTTCAGAAGGCGCAAACAGGATATTCAATATCCTTCTTGACAGGCAGACACTTGCTTTTCTCTCCGAGAAAAAATCCGACCCTCCTTTGTGGGCGAAACTCAATCATAACAAATGCTCAAACTGCTCTCTGGATGAGCACTCGAATAAATATTGTCCTGTTGCTCTTAACCTCGCAGACATTGCAGAAGGATTCAAAGATTTCTTTGCCTATGAGAATGTAAGCGTCACTGTTACAACAGAGGACAGAACCTATTCAAAAGACACTACAATCCAGCAGGGGCTGAGCGCCTTAATAGGCATTATTATGACAACAAGCGGCTGTCCTGTTATGGAACGACTTAAACCAATGGTGAGATTTCATCTCCCGTTTGCGTCGCTCACAGAAACAATCTTCAGAATGGTTTCGATGTATCTCATGGCACAGTATTTTTTGAATCAGGAAGGCAGGGCTGCTAACTGGAAATTAACAGGACTCGATAATATTTATGCCGAGGTCGGACAGGTAAACAGGGACTTTGCGCAAAGGCTTGCTGATGCAGCTAAAAAAGATGCTAATGTAAATGCCCTTGTCAACCTCGATTGTTTGGCCACTATGGTGCCCCTGGCAGCGGAAGAGACTCTCAATGAGATTAAATCTTATTTCTCAGCCCACCTGAAATAAACCATGGTAAGGTTGACTACGC
>CAKKPR010000367.1:0-6239 GCA_919901705.1 Thermodesulfovibrionales bacterium
TAAGCGACAGAACAAGTGTAGCAGAAATAAGCTTTTTTGTGAAATAAAATTGACATAACTGTCACGCCAAAATAGAAATGTCCCCTCTTGTGAGTTGTTACTCAATGCAGTTGTCATTCCGACTTGTTCGGAATCCCTCTGAAGAAGGATGCTATACAAGCCAGCATGACAGACAGGGATAGTTTAAAGTATGGCTATATGGCATTAACATTTTTAGGTTATTATATAGCATGTATTCACCGGCGCGTTACATAGGGCATATCCTTCACAAAAGCAGGCCTATCCACCTGACTTTCTTCGTAACAAAAAGATGTAATTCAAAATGCCCTTTTTGTTTTTATCTGAAAAAGACAGACAATCCGGTAATCCACCCTCACCCCCCTTTATCAAAGGAGGGAACAGATGGGGGTTTAACAAAGGGAGAGATAAAAAAAGATATTACAAGGAGCGGAGGGGTGGTGGATAAAAAATCAGAGGAATTGTCCCTTGATGAAATACAGAAAATATCAAAATCACTCGGAAGCCTGCTCTGGCTCGCCTTTTCCGGAGGAGAGATATATCTGAGGGATGACCTTGTCGAGATAAGCAAAATCTTTTATAAAAACAACAAACCCGCAATAATGCTTTTTCCTACAAACGGGCTACTTCCTGAATTGATTAAAGAAAGGACAGAGCAGATACTCAAAAACTCTCCCAAAAGCATAATTGCCGTAAAACTCTCCATTGACGGCCTTAACCAGGCACATGATACATTGCGAAACACACCCGGCAGTTTTGACAAAACCATTCAGACATACCGCCTGCTTGAAAAACTCGTTGACAAATACCCTAATTTCGAACTGGGCATAAATACAGTCTTTTGCTCGAAGAATCAGGACAAGATGGATGAGATAATTGATTTTGCAGGAAGGCTGAAAAATATAAAGACACATACAATATCAATGGTAAGGGGAAATCTCTCGGATGAAAGCTTTAAAAAAATAGATTTCAAAAAATATCTCGCTTCCACAGAAAAACTCGAAAAAAATCTGAAAAACAAGACCTTTCCTACTTACAGGTTTAAAGGCGCTCGTATCAAGGCTGCTCAGGATATTCTGCAGCGCCGCCTGATACATCAGACCATGCTTGAACAAAGACGCCTCCTCCCCTGCTATGCCGGCAAACTTAATCTTGTCCTCACTGAAAACGGGGAAGTATATCCATGCGAGATACTGACGGACAGCTGCGGCAATGTAAGAAATTATGATTATGATTTGGGAAAGGTTATGCAATCAGGAAAGGCCCAACAGATTATTCATTCAATACAGGCAAAACAGTGCTTTTGTACACACGAGTGTTATCTTATGACAAACATCCTGTTCAATCCGGGACTATATCATAAGCTGGCAAAGGAATATGTTCAGCTCCGGTAAAATACTAAGGAAGTTATAAGTATAGACACTTTCTTTTTTAAAAACAGGGAAAAGAATTATAGAGGCAAAACCAAACCGGAAAAACAGAATCAGCCTTTTATTGCAGTAACTGTACTGGCCTGCGGTCCTTTTTCACCTTCCTCTTCTGCAAAACGCACCTCCATGCCAACCTTCAGATGCCTGAATTTCCCGCGCAGAACGCTGTTCTTGTGAAAATATATCTCCCTGCCATCGGGCGTAGTCAAAAACCCGTATCCCTTATCTGAGAATATCCTGATTATACGCGCATGTCCTGTCTCCTCGCGCTGTTTGACATCGCCCCGCTGCTTCCTGGCAAAGTCTTCCAGCTTGCGGCGCGCTGCATCGAATGCATCTCTTATTGCCACATTAAGGTCTTCATTGGGCTCGCGTTTTACTACCAGTTCAGCGCCAGGCACTGTCATGTCAATATGCACATGGTACTTTATCCCTTCATGACTATGACGGTGTGGTGATTCCACGATAACCCTGCATCTCATAATCCGGTCATAAAACTCATCGAGTTTCTCTGCCCTCACGCGAATATCTTCCCTGAACGCATCCGGAAGGTCGAGATTACGGGCGGTTATCTGCAATGGAAGTTTCATATCATCATCTCCTTAAAAAATCAATTGTCTTCGTGCCTATAGTCTCATGCTATCAATCCCATATCCGCTTGTCAAGGCTGATAAATACAGCACAAAAGTTCAAAAGTCTGCAAGCGGGGAAGCCTAAACTACAAGGGGTCGAGGGTTCAAGGGGTCAAGGGTTCAAGTGAAAGCAAAAGTGCAAAAGTTCAAAAGCTCAAAAGTCTGCAAACTGCCTGCTCACCACACCAGCGAAAGCAATGCCTTTACATCTGACTGAATGCGGTTAAATTTACATTTGATGACCATGCAGACATCCGACCGGTAGCAGACGCCGTTTTTCAGCACCACATGAATATTGATGCCTGTCTCTCCGCTATGCGGACAGGGCAGATGGAGCTTTCTTGTGGCCTCTGAATAACGTTTTTCAACAAAAGCATTCTTCATTAATAATCACCCGTGGAAATATTTGAAACACTGTCAGGGACTGTGAAGAAGATTATATTTTTTTATCTCGTTGTATGAAAATACAGGGCCGTCTGTACAGATGTATTTCCCGTCTGCATAGCAGTGGCCGCATTTGCCGACACCGCATTTCATGTGCGCCTCCATAGTCGTGATGATATTGTCCGGAGACATGCCCATTAATGAAAGGTCCCTCATAACGGACTTTATCATAACATGAGGCCCGCATATATATGAATGTCCTGTCTTAAAGGAAATCTTTTGTCTGGTGAGATGCTCTGTCACAATCCCCGTGCAATATTCGCATTCCGCATTCTTCACATCAACTGTGACAATAACGTCCATTCCCTCAGCTTTCCATTTAATTATTTCAGGGATAAACAGCACCTCGGCAGGGTTTCTCGAACCATAGACCAAAGCTGTCTTCCCAAATTTTTTCTTCCGGCTCATAACAAAATTAATCAATGACCTTAAAGGAGCAATCCCTATCCCGCCTGCAACAAAAAGTATGTCCTTACCGTATGCCTCTTCACAAGGGAACCCGTTTCCCAGCGGGCCGCGAATGCCGATATAATCTCCGGCCTTTAACTCGTGTATTGCAGAAGTGACAGCCCCGACCTTTCTTACGCAGAGTTCTATATCGTCATGGAGTTCGTATGTTGATGTAATCGAGATAGGAACTTCACCGGCACCCCATACAGAGGCCATGAGAAACTGGCCCGGATTGTAAAAAAACCCTTTGGGTTTTTCGAGTTTGTAAAGCCTGACATCCGAAGTCATGTCAACCACATCCAGTATCCTCACCCGTGTTGGCAGATAAAGTTCTTTGTGATTTTTTGAGTTTTTAGTTTTCATAATTATCATTAATAAGTTCTGTCATTCCGGCTCGTCCGGAATCATTCCGAAGAAAGATGCTGGCCAAGCCAGCATGACAATGAAAGAAGAATTGTCCGCCTCGGCGAAAGCGAAAATATTATGTCCTGCCGCTATATACATTATCTAATCCAATTTATTCGCAATTGTTGCCATATCAATCCTGCCGGGACAGGTTATTGTGCACCTGCCGCATCCCACGCATCCGAATTTGCCAAACTGCTCGGGATAATAAATCAGCTTGTGAAAAAACCATCTCTTAGTCCGCATAATCTTTTTCTCAGCAGGCAGGACATTTCCCGCCATCTTTGTGAATCCCTTGAACATGCAGGTATCCCATAAACGCATTCTCACGCCCTTGTCCGATGTCTCCTCCCAGTCAATCACATTGAAACAGGTACAGAGCGGACACTCATAAACACAGCCTCCGCATTCAAAACACCTCAAGGCAACTGATTCCCAGAAAGAATCTTCGACCTTTCCTGAAAGTATCTTCTGCCTGACATTTTCGAGCGTTATCCTCTTTTCGAATTTCGACTGGGAACTCAGGTTTGCCTCATACTGGTCGTCATAGTCTGCCTTCCCGGGTCTCTGGAAGAGATGCCTGAAATTTTTTATCAATGACTGCCCTTCCTTTGAACCAATCTGCACAAGATACCTGTCTCCAAGGTCAGTCAGCTGTATGTCAAAACCGGATTTGAGATACGGCCCGGCGCCAAGCCCTATGCAGAAACATGTCGGGTCAGGATTATTGCATGCAATGGATATAAAAATTGTATTTTTTCTTCTGCTTATGTAGAAACCGTCTTCAAACAACCCTCCGTAGAATCTGTCCAGCAAAGCTACGGCTGACATATCGCAGGACCTTACCCCGAAAATGACTCTCTTCCTGCCATTGTTTAATATAGCTGCTCCCTTATCAGAGAATTTAAACATCTCCTCTTTTTGCGGAAAGATAAATTCTTTTGGAGAAGGAATGTTTGCGGGACAATCAAGGGCGATATCATGTATGCCTGTAACAGAACTCAGGATTATATCACCGTCTACAGACCTCAAGGGAGCTATCAGGTCAGATTCCTTCCGAAGCTGTCTCAGCCAGTATGAAAGATGCGCCTTGTTTAATACAAAATCACCCTTCATGCTCGGCCTCGGGCTCTTCGTAAAGATCTAACAGGATTTTAATATCGTTCTTTTTATCGTAAGGGACAGTCTGTCTTGAGCCGGGGTTTGGCATTAACGGAACAACCCTTACAGCGCATACCTTGAATTCCGGAATCTTTGCTACAGGGTCCACCGCAGTATTGGTTATTAAGTTAACGGCTGCCTCGCGGAAATGGAACGGAATAAAAACAATGCCTTCGGGTGTTTTATCCGTAACCAATGCATTGACAACTATCTCCCCGCGGCGTGATAAAACCCTCACCTTGCTATGGTTTTTAATTTCAAGTTTCCCTGCGTCTTTACGATTTATCTCAACAAAGCACTCGGGTTCCTCTCTCTTAAGGGTGGAAGTCCTTCCGCACATCGTTGCAGTATGATAACGAAAATAAATCCTGCCTGTTGTAAGAATAAACGGGTATTCATCGTCCACAGGCTCCGCAGGCGGAACAAAATCTATAGGGTTAAAGGTTCCAAGCCCTTTGGTAAATTTTTTCCTGTGCAGAAAAGGTGTACCGTTATGGTTTATATCAGGACACGGCCACTGAAGCCCGAAATCATCCAGCCTGTGGTGGAGTATCCCTCCATAAGCAGGCGTCAGGAGGGCTGCTTCCTCCATTATTTCATGAGTAGCCCTGTAACCCATATCATATCCCATCTTTCCGGAAATCCCGGTTATAATCTTCCAGTCCGGCATTGCGCCGTACATTGGACGAATAGCCTTTCTGAGTTTCTGCACCCTTCTTTCTGTATTTGTAAAAGTCCCATCTTTTTCCGCAAAGCTGACAGCAGGAAGCACAACATCTGCAAATTCAGCAGTATCAGACATGAATATGTCCTGCACAACAAGGAAATCAAGTTTTTTAAGGGCCTCTTTTACATGAACTGCTCCGGGGTCAGAAATAACCGGATTTTCCCCCATTATATACATTGCCTTTATTTTTCCATCAAGAACCGAGTCAAACATCTCGGTAAGGGTCAGGCCGGGTTTGGCAGGAAGTTTTCTTCCCCATGCGTTTTCAAACTTTCTTCTTGCCTTGGCGTCAGACACTCTCTGATATCCTGAATATACCTCAGGCAATGCGCCCATATCACATGCGCCCTGCACATTATTCTGCCCGCGCAAAGGATTCAGTCCGGTCATGGGCTGGCCTATGTGGGCCGTAAGCATTACCAGGTTGGCGCATGAACGCACATTATCAACACCCGTGACATGCTGCGTGATACCCATGGAATAAAAAAGCATGGACCTTTTTTCTGTTGCATAAAGCCTTGCAACTCTTTTTATCTCATTGGCAGGAACACCCGTTATCTTTTCAGCGACTTCAGGCGAATATCCCATCACTATTTTTTCAAACTCATCAAAATTTTCAGTCCTTCTCTTTACAAAATTGATGTCAACCAGGCCTTCGTTAATGATTACATTCATAATGCCGTTCAGTAATGCCACATCAGTGCCGCTTTTTTGTCTCAGGTGTATCCTGGCAAATTTTGCAATCTGTGTCTGCCGCGGGTCAGCAACAATAAGGGTCGCTCCCTTATCAACTGCATCGAGCATGTGCATGCCTATCATGGGATGCTGCTCCGTGGTATTGGAGCCTATGACAAACAGCACCCTTGCATTATCTATATCTTCTATTGAATTTGTCATGGCCCCGGAACCAAATGCTGAGGCCAGACCGGCCACGGTGGTGCTGTGTCAGAGACGTGCGCAGTGGTCTATGTT
>CAKKPR010000367.1:6339-24078 GCA_919901705.1 Thermodesulfovibrionales bacterium
AGGCCAGACCGGCCACGGTGGTGCTGTGTCAGAGACGTGCGCAGTGGTCTATGTTGTTTGTGCCGATAACAGCCCTTGCGAACTTCATCAGCGCAAAATTTTCTTCATTGGTGCATTTGGCTGAACTCAGTAATGCTATTGAATCAGGGCCGTATTTTTCTTTAATTTCCGAAAATCTTCCTGCCACAAGGCTTATGGCCTCATCCCATGATGTTTTCCTGAAGGCGCCATTCTCTTTTACCATCGGGTATCTAAGCCTTTCGGGATGCTGTACAAATTCAAAACAATTCCAGCCTTTAACACAAAGAGAACCTTTGTTAACAGGGTGATGCTTCATAGGGGAGACTCCGACTATGCTGTTTTCTTCAACATGCAGATAAAGACCACAGCCGCAGCCGCAGTAGGGGCAAATCGTGGCAACCTTTTCCATTGATTTACTTTAACATAAAATAACCTGAATCAATGCATCTCTGCCCGCGCCTCACCCTTACTTTTTTTCATCAGAAAAACAAGCGGAAGGGTAAGAATCAGGAATATGCTCAGCAGATAAAAGACATCATTAAATGAGAGCATTGACGCCTGCCTCAGAAACTGTCCGTAGATAGCGCTCAGCCCCCCATGCTGAGATGCAGCAGCAGACATACCCTTAGACTGCAACAGATGGGAAGCATTCGCTGTTGCAGTCTGATAACTTGAATCAAATGGCGTCAGGTGTTCCACAAGCCGAACCTGATGGAATTGCGCGCGCCTTGCAATCATTGTGGTAACAAACGCAACACCAAAACTTCCGCCCAGGTTTCGAAGAAGATTATAAATCCCTGAGGCATTACCCATATCCTCTTTTCTTACACTCGACATAGTCATCGTTGTAAGAGGGATAAATAAAAATCCCATGCCGACTCCGAGCACAATCCTCGGCCAGATAATAGTATTAAAATCAGCAAGCAGGTTGAACTGAGACATAAGATGTGTTGAATACGCAGAAACAATTAATCCGAATGCAAGCAGTATCTTCGGATTCATCTTGGTTATAAGTTTTCCCGCTATCGGCATGGCAATAAGGGTTGCAATACCTCCAGGCCCGAGCACCATGCCCGCCAATGTTGCGTTATAGCCCATCAAAGTCTGGAGATATATCGGCAGCAGAACAATGCTTCCAAAGAGATTAAAGAAAGCAAAAAACATTACAAGGTTACCTGTCGTAAATGACAGGTTTTTGAATGTCTTGAGATTAACTATCGGATGTTCTGCAAAAAACTCGATAATAATAAAAAGCACAAGAGATGATACAGAGATTAGGGCCATCCAGGTTATAAAACCGGATGAAAACCAGTCTTCTGTCTGTCCCTTATCAAGCACTATCTGAAGGCATCCAAGCCCTATTGCAAGAAACGCAAGCCCCCAGTAGTCTATTTTCATCTTCATCTTTTTCATATAAGGCGGGTCAACTATAAAAAATAATACCATCAGGATTGAAACAAAACCTATCGGAATGTTTATGAAAAATATCCAGTGCCAGGACCAGTTGTCGGTAATCCAGCCTCCGAGCAGCGGGCCTACTATGGGGCCGAACATTATACCGACGCCGAATATGGCCATTGCCATGCCGTGCTGTTTCTGGGGAAATGTCTCAAGAAGGACGGACTGGGATATGGGTTGCAGCGCTCCTCCGCCCATGCCCTGAAGTATTCTGAAAAAAACAAGACTCTGGAGATTCCATGAGAGGCCGCAGAGCAGGGAACTCACCGTAAACAATGAAATGGAAAATATGAGATACCTTTTTCTTCCAAACAGCCTGCTGAGCCATCCTGTCATCGGGATAATGATTGCATTGGAAACAAGATAAGAAGTTATGGTCCAGGTAGATTCATCAATGCCGGCAGAAAGGCTCCCCCTAATGTGGTCAAGCGATACATTGACAACAGACGTGTCAATGATCTCGATAAGAGTTGGGAGCATTACTGTTAAGGCAATTATCCATTTATTCATAAATCTTACATCAGGGTTTGAGGATTCAAGGGTTCAAGGGTTCAAGTTTTTATTCTTATCATTTTCACTTGAACCCTTGACCCCTTTAACCCTTGACCCCTCATCCTTCACCATTATCGTCGGCGCAACAGACATGCCAATTCTCAATACATGTTCAGGGTCTGTTCCCTTATCAAAGACAATCTTTACCGGAATCCTTTGCACCACCTTAACAAAGTTTCCGGTTGCATTCTCCGACGGAAATAATGAGAATACGGCGCCTGTGCCAGCCATTATGCTTTCGATCTTCCCTCTAAAAACCTTGCCTGGATATGTATCAACCTTTATCTCAACCTTCTGTCCGGGACTTACTCTTTCGAGTTGTGTCTCCTTGTAATTTGCCGTGACCCATATATCATCCAATGGAACAACAGCCATTAACGGCTGACCTGCCTGAACCTGGTTGCCTGATTCAACTGATTTTCTTGTGACATATCCGTCGGCCGATGCATAAACTTTTGTATAACTGAGATTCAGTTCTGCCGCGCCTAAGGAAGCCTCTTTCTGTTTAATCAAGGATTTCTGGGGATTCAGCGCGGCGGCTGACTGTTTCATAACTGCCTTCTGAGTTTCAAGACCAGCCTCCGCCTGTTTCAGCGCTTCTTTCACTGCCTTCAGTTGTGCAACCGAAATATCATATGCAGTTTTTGTCTTTTCATAACTTTCTTTTGAAAGGATCTCTTCCTTGAAAAGCTTTTCAGCCCTTCTTAAATCTGTCTCCGCCTGTTTCATGTTTGCTTCCTGAAGCTCAAGATTTGCCTTTGCCGCACCAAAAGCTGCCTTAAATTCTTCAAGCTGTTTCCCCGCTGTATCAAGCTTGTAATTCAGTTCTGAAAGTTTTGTCTTTTCTACATCAAGGCCGGAAGATGCCTCTTTCACTCTTACGTCAAAATCCATCTGGTCTATATCAACAAGCACATCGCCTTTTCTTACGAACTGATTATCGTTTACATAAACATTCTTTATTGTCCCGTATACTTTCGAAGCAATAGTATGGATGCGGCCATCCACAAACGCATCATCAGTTGCAATGTGGGTTTTCTTATACTGTATGTAAAAAAAACCGGTGATGATGCCTGCCAATGTAATACCCGCAAAAATAAAAGCAGCTATCATCTTTCTTTTGTGATTTGAAGTAGCCGTTGTTTTTATTTCTTCCATTTTATTCTCCATGTGTCTTAATCATCTATTCATACCTCAATGCATCTATCGGGTTAAGCAGGGATGCTTTGTAAGCCGGATAAAATCCGAAAAATATCCCGACCAGGCCTGAAAAACTGAAGGACATCAAGATTGAGAGCGGCGACACAATGGTCGGCCAGCCGGCAAGCATCGAAAGTATCTCCGAGCCTGTCACGCCTATGATAATCCCTGCAAGGCCTCCGATTAAAGATAATGTAAGCGCCTCGATTATGAATTGCAGCCTGATGTCCCATGTCTTTGCGCCTATTGCCATCCTTATACCTATCTCCCTGGTCCTTTCAGTAACGGAGACCAGCATTATGTTCATAATCCCGATTCCTCCGACAAGCAGCGAGACCGATGCAATGGCGCCGAGCAGCAGGGTCATGACCTTTGTGGATTCTTCCCTGGCCTGCATCATCTGGGTAAGATTCCTGACCGTGAAATCGCTTTCCTGTTTTGGACCAATTCGATGTCTCTGCCTGAGTAACTCGTTTATCTGTTTCTCCGCAGGAGCCAGATATTCAGCGCCTTTTGCCTTTACCATCATTGATCTAATCATGCCCGGAAAAGCTGTACCGAATACTTTCTTTTGCGCAGTTGTTACAGGGATATAAATCGTATCGTCCTGGTCCTGGCCTGTTGCTGACTGGCCTTTTTTCCCGAGAACGCCAAATACAGTGAAAGGAACATTTTTAATCCTGATAATTTTGCCGACAGGGTCTGTATCGCCAAAAAGATTATCCACAACAACCTGTCCCAGCAGACACACCTTTGTTGCGCTCTTTACATCCTGCTCTGTAAAAGGCTTGCCCGATGACAGGGTCCAGTCCCTCACAATCAGCATTCCCGGTGTTGTTCCAACAACTCCGGTAGACCAGTTCTGGTGGCTGTAAACAACCTGCGCAACTCCGGTCAGATTAGGGCCGACCTCCTCTACTGCGGGGCATTCCCTTTTTATCGCCTCTGCATCAGCAAGTGTAAGTGTGGACTGCGTGCCTGCGCCCATTCTTACTCCTCCTGATGTTGTAGCTCCCGGGACTACTATAAGCAGATTGCTTCCCATGCTCGACATCTGCTCCTCTATCTGCCTGCTTGCCCCTGTGCCCACTGCAAGCATAGCGATAACAGCGCTGACGCCGATAATAATGCCGAGCATCGTCAATGCCGAGCGCATCTTGTTCACTCTTAAGGCCCTCAGTGATATTTTTATTGTTGATGGGATGTTTATCATGATTTCCTTTCAAGTGTCATTGCGAGGAGGTCTTAAGACCGACGAAGCAATCTCACAACCCTTAGATTGCTTCGCTTCGCTCGCAATGACAAGACTTAAGCTATTCATACATTTTTCCCCATCTCATCACTGGTAATACATCCGTCGAGGAACCTTATTATCCTCTTGCTGTATGCTGCTATGTCATGCTCATGGGTCACGAGTATTATCGTAATGTTTGCTTCTGTGTTCAGCTTTACAAAAAGCTCCATTATCTCTGCGCTTGTCTTGGTATCGAGGTTTCCGGTAGGCTCGTCCGCAAGGATTATAGGAGCATTATTCACCAATGCCCTTGCAATAGCGACCCTCTGCTGCTGGCCTCCTGAAAGCTGGTTGGGATGATGCCCCCCTCTTCCTTCAAGTCCAACATTTTTTAACGCCCCGGCAGCCTTTTCACTTCTTTCTTTGGCCGGGATACCGTCATAGAGCATAGGGAGTTCTACATTTTCAAGCGCTGAGGTCCGCGACAAAAGATTAAATCCCTGAAAGACAAAACCAATTTTTTTATTCCTTATGCCTGCGAGTTCGTCCCTGTCAAGTTTGCCGATGTCTATACCTTCCAGCATATACTGTCCGGTTGTTGGTTTATCCAGACATCCGAGAATATTCATAAATGTTGATTTCCCTGAGCCGGAAGGGCCCATTATTGCTACAAACTCTCCGCTTTCTATTTTTGTGGACACTGTGCAGAGTGCCTTTAAATCAATATCACCCAGCCTGTAAACCTTGCTTATGCCGTTTACCTCGATAAGAGACATATTTTTAGAAAAACCTCGGGCTGCGGTTGTTCGAGGTCTGCCCCTTTGACTTAATAAGAGATTCGACTATAACTTCCTGCCCTTCTCGTAGAGTCGAGTCTCCGACCTTTATATCGCCTGAAACAAACTCAGTATGGTTTCCATCGCTTATGCCTGTAACAACCTTTATGCGTTTTGGTTTATTATTTTCCAATATCCAGACACCGGCTCCTTTTTTCTCATATCCTCCCATGCCTTTAGCAGGAGTACCAGTGCCTTTTTCCGAAGGTTTGAACCGAAGCGCTGCATTAGGTATCTTGAGAACATCTTTTTTAATTGATACGATTACGGATACATTTGCAGTCATTCCTGGCTTGAGCTTAAGCTCAGGATTATCCATTTTAATTACCACGTCATAAGTAACGACATTCTGTATGGTTATCGGAGCATTTCTGACCTGCCACACCCTGCCCTTGAAGGTGATATCAGGATAGGCGTCAACAGTAAATTCAACATCCTGCCCGACTTTCATACTGCCTATATCAGCCTCGCCCACATTCGTATTTATCTGCATCTTTGTAAGGTCCTGGGCTATTGTAAAGAGCGTAGGTGTCTGGAAACTCGCTGCTACTGTCTGCCCGACATCAACATTTCTTGATATTACTACCCCGTCAACAGGCGACAGTATTCTTGTATATCCAAGATTAGCCTGTGAATTTTTCAATGCGGCCCCTGTCTGGGCAATCTGCGCCTTTGAAGCGCTCACCTGTGCCTTTGCAGTCTCATTATTTGTCTCTGCAGTATCAACGTCGCTCCTTGCGATAAGATCCTTTGAAAAAAGCTGTTTATTCCTTTCAAATGTCCTTTTCGCATCTGTTAGAGAAGCCTCTGCTTTTTCGAGATTGGCTTTGGCCGAAAAAAGATTGGCCCTTGCCTGTTCCACCTGGGTCTCGAATATTGAAGGGTCTATCAGCGCTATCAACTGCCCTTTTTTTACAGGCGAATTGAAATCAACGTAGATGTTTTTTATTGTTCCTGAAACCTGCGTGCCCACCAATACCGTTGTCACTGCATTCACAGCGCCTGTTGCCGTAACATTTGTCTCTATAACTCCCTTCGTTATTTTTTCAGTCCTGTACTTCAGCCCGTTATCTTTATTCCTGAAAAAAAAGAATACTGCAACCCCGAGTATAATTACGATAACAATGACTGCAATTATTTTTTTCATTTTGTCCCCATTGCTTTCTCAAGGTTCGCAAGAGCAACCTTGTAGTCATAAAGTGCCTGTATATGCGATAACTTTGCATTAATTAATCCCACCTGTGCATCGGTAACTTCGATTGGATGCCCTACTCCTGCAGCATATCTGCCATTGGCAAGTTCGAGGTTTTCCTCGGCCTGTTTTACTGCAAACTCTGCCACCGGAATCCTTTCCTCTGCCTCTTCGAGATTTAAATAAATCTGCTGGACTTCAAGAAAAATATTCTGTTTCAACAGCTCTTCATTTGCCTTAAGGACATCAAGGTTTGCCTTTGCCTCCTCTACCTGATATTTTGTAAGAAAACCGCTGAATATGGGAAATGATAACGTCACTCCTGCGTTCCAGCCCTCGCCGAGTGGAAATTTCTCTCCTGACCTGTTATAGGCTGCATTACCTGTCAAGACAGGATAATATCCTGTTTCTGCAAGTTTGATAGATTTCTCCGCTGCCTGCCTTTTAAAAACCAGAGATGTCAGGTCCTGCCTGTTTTTATAAGCCCTTTCGATTGCTTCAGTAAAAACAATCCCGGATTTCAGGAATGAAAGATTATCTTCGATTGTATATTCAGGCGCATCAGGCACCCCAATTGCATTATTGAGTGTTACGACTGCCACCCTGAGGCTATTCTCCGCCTTGATAAGGTTCAGCCTGGAATTGCTCAAATCGACCCCGGCCTTGGTCACATCAAATTTAGGTTTTGTGCCAACTTCATAAAATCCCTTTGCCTGCTCAAGATGGCTCTGAAACTGTTTAACTGTCTCGTCTGCGACATCCCTGTTTTTCTTGGCCGCCAATACCCCATAGTATGACTGCTTTACATTAAGGATTATCTGCGCCGTTACGTTTGCTAAATCCGATTTTGATGAATCCAGATTCAGGTTCTGGATGTCCACCTGTGTTGAAGTCCTGCCAAAATCATATATATTCTGTTTAAGAGTTGCGCTGCCGGTATATTGGTCAGAGGAATTGTGGTCTGTCCTCGATACAGGGGATGTCCTGCTGTAGCCTGATGTCAAATCTACCTGCGGATAATAATTTGCTTTTGCCTGTCCAACCCTGCTCTGATTTACATTTACTGTACTTTTTGCCGCGACAATGTTAGGTTGTTTTTTTAAGGCAATTTCTACACACGTATCCATATTAAGCAATTCGCCCTTTTTTATAACCTCTTCTGCCTCTACTCCTGCGGCTGTAATCAACCAGAAAAATGCAATCGAAAAAAAGAAGCTATTATAAAAAAATTTATATCGCATAGATTTGAGACTGCTTGTTCTATACACCATCTTTATCCCTTATTATCATACCGCCGCCCCGCTTATGTCTCGCTAACCAGCCCCTAACCATTCCCTGTATCCTATCCATATAATAATAAACAACCGGAGTAATGTAGAGGGTTAAAAGCTGGGAGACGATAAGCCCGCCAACAACTGCAAGGCCGAGAGAACGGCGCGAATCTGCTCCTGCGCCGAATCCGATGGCTATCGGCAGTGTGCCCATAAGCGCCGCCATCGTGGTCATCATGATCGGCCTGAAACGGACAATGGCGCCTTCGTAAATAGCATCCATCGGTTTCTTCCCCTCATTTCGCTGGGCCTCAAGCGCAAAGTCAATCATCATAATGGCATTTTTCTTCACAATGCCAACAAGCATGATAATCCCAACGAAGGCGTACAGGTTCAGGTCCTTCCCGAATATCAAGAGTGTGATGAGCGCTCCAAAACCTGCTGACGGCAGACCAGAGAGGATGGTCAGGGGGTGGATGTAACTCTCATACAGGATGCCGAGTACAATATAAATCACGACAATGGCAAGGAGCAGGAGCATAGCAAGCCCTTTGGTAGAAGCCTGATATACCTGTGCAGTTCCCTGAAATCCTGTGGTTATAGAGGCCGGAAGGGCTCTTGCCTCCTTCTCGACAGCAGTTACAGCATCACCAAGCGGAGTGCCGGGCTTAAGATTAAAAGAGACAGTAACGGCATTGATCTGCCCCAGGTGGTTAATGGATAATGGACCAAGTCCCTTTTTCATCGTTGTTAGAGAAGAGAGCGGCACCAGTTGTCCGGTGTTCGAGCGGACATAGAGCATGCTTAGCGCTGACGGGTCCATCTGATATTGTGGCTCCAGTTCCATGATCACATTGTATTGATTTGTGGGAGAGTATATGGCGGATACCTGCCGGGTTCCGTAGGCCGAGTAGAGGGTCTCCTCTATCTGCTGGGCGGTGACGCCGAGACTGGCAGCTCGGTCGCGGTCAATATCCAGGTTGAGTTGAGGGCTCTTCATTTGTAAATCACTGGTCACATCCTGCAACATCGGCAGTCCTCGCAACTTCATCTCAAAGTCCGTTGCATTCTTATAAAGTTCGTCTGTCTCAGGGCTCTGAAGGACAAACTGGTACTGTGCCTTTGACATGGTTGCCTCAAGGCGGATTGGAGGCGGGTTCTGCATAAACATCATGACACCCGGGACTCCCATCACCTTAGGACGAAGATTCTGGATTATCTGGTCAGCATTAAGCTTGCGTTCGTGGAGAGGCTTAAGTTTGATGAACATGAAGCCGCTGTTTGAGCCTACCCGCGACCCGCCTGAGCCAACCGCCGACATAAATGCTTCAATATTAGGGTCCTGAAGCAAAATCTCAGCCAGTTTCTGCTGATGCCGTTTCATGTCCTCAAAGGAGATACCCTGTGCGCCTTCAGTAGCAGCAAAGAGCGCGCCGATATCGTCTGACGGCAGAAGCCCCATCGGCATCTTAGTAAAGAGCCAGACCGTAAGCACTGTCATAACCGCAGTAATAACTATGACAGCACGGCGTAAACCGAGCACCCGTTTGAGGGTCCGCTCATAGAGATTGCGCATACCGTCGAAAAACCTCTCCATGGCATTGTACATACGCCCGTGATGTTTTTCCCCGAGCGGCTTGAGAAAACGGCTGGCGAGCATTGGTGTCAGAGTCAGGGAAACGACACCGGAGATCAGGATAGCTACTGTGATGGTCACGGCAAACTCATGTAACATTCTTCCCAGCATACCGCCCATAAAAAGGACCGGGATGAAGACCGCGACCAGTGAGAGAGTCATCGAGATGATAGTGAAACCAATCTCCTTAGAGCCTCTTAATGCCGCATCCATCGGCTTCTCGCCGTGCTCCATGTGGCGGACTATGTTTTCGAGCATTACTATTGCGTCATCCACTACAAAACCAACCGATAGGGTCAGAGCCATCAGGGTTATATTGTTGACTGAAAAACCGAGGCCGTACATTGCAGCGAATGTACCGATAATAGAAAGCGGAAGGGCAAGGCTTGGGATAACTGTTGCTGAAATATTGCGCAGAAACAAAAAGATGACAAGAATAACCAGAGCTATAGTAAGTAGCAAAGTAAATTTAACGTCAGCTACTGAATCTCTTATAGATTCAGTCCGGTCGAAGAGTATGTTAAGTTGAACGCTACCCGGCAACTGGCTGCGAAAACCGGGTATCTGCTGTTTAATGCTGTCAACAACTTCTATGGTGTTAGTGCCGGGCTGACGCTGAATTGCAAGAACTATGGCACGGGTCGACTTTCCCTCTGCGTTGTACCATGCTGCAATCTTATCATTCTCAACGCTGTCCATAACTTTGGCGATATCTTGCAGACGGACAGGGGCTCCGTTACGGTAGGCCACTATCATTGGCTTAAAAGCCTCTGCATTGTAAAGCTGGCCTGTTGCCTGTATTGTAAATGCCTGTCTGTCTCCCTGAAGCCCGCCTGTAGGTATATTCACATTCCAGCGTGCCAGGGCTGACGAAACCTCATCTATGCCTATCTTACGGTTCGCAAGTTTCTGAGGGTTGAGTTGCACACGCACAGCATATTTCTGTGAACCGTGTACCTGCACCTGGGCCACGCCGCTTATCATCGAGATGCGCGGAGAAATGATTGTGTCCGCAAACTCGTTTACAGCAGAGAGGGGCAGGGTCTGCGAGATGAGGGCGAGATAAAGCACTGCCTGGTCAGCCGGGTTTACCTTTCTATATGACGGAGGGTTTGGCATGTCCTGTGGAAGTTGGCGGGCAGCTTTTGATATAGATGCCTGGACGTCCTGGGCAGCAGCATCAATGTCGCGCTCCAGGGCAAACTTAAGCGTAATAGTAGACACACCCTGACCATTGGTTGATGTCATTGAGTCAAGGCCTGCGATGGTAGAGAACTGGCGCTCCAACGGCGTTGCCACTGCGCTGGCCATGGTCTCCGGGCTTGCTCCCGGCAGGTTGGAAGTCACCTGTATAGTAGGAAAATCTATATTAGGAAGGTCGTTGACCGGTAAAATCCTGTATGCAAATATCCCGAAAATCATCACCGCCAGCATAACAAGGCTGGTCATTATAGGCCGTTTTATGAAAAGGTCGGATATGTTCACTTTGTCTTATTTTTAGCCGGAGCTTCCGGCTTTTGATTTTGCTCTATGCCCTTTGCTCCCTGCGGTTTCCGTATCTCGACCTTGGCCCCGGGCATAAGGCGCATCTGTCCATCAGTGACAACTATCTCACCGGGTTCCAGTCCCTTTTCGATTACAGTAATATCCTCATATGTGATGCCCGCGGTAACCGGACGAAGCTCTGCTGTATCATCCTTCACAACAAAGGCGAACTGACCCTGCTGTCCTGTCTGGACTGCCTGGGAAGAAACAACAACTGCATCCTGAATAGTCAAAAGGGTAATTTGGACCGTGACAAATTGTCCCGGCCAGAGGGCCCTATCCTTATTATCAAAGGTTGCCTTCAGCTTAATTGTTCCGGTTGCAGTGTCAACAGTGTTGTCCACAAAGGTCAATACGCCGTGAAAGGGGTTCTTGTCGTCTTTTGAGAAAAAAACATCCACTGCGAGATTGCCTGATTTCATACGCCTCTTTATTTCATGCAGGTATTGCTCAGGCACAGAAAAAGTCACATATACAGGCTGAATCTGATTAATAACCACCATAGGTTTATCATCGTTTACCTTAATCAGGTTGCCTTCGTTAACCAGCAGGCTTCCTGTTCTGCCCGAAACAGGCGCGTATATGGAGCAGTAACTGAGCTGAAGCCCTGCATTCTCAACAGCTGCTGCATCGGCCTTTAAAGTCGCCTTCATTGCCTCTGCATTTGCAAATATCTGCTCGTATTGTGAACTGCTGACAAGCTGTTCTTTATACAACTCCTTATACCTCACAACATCTTCCTCAGCCTTTTTAGCCATGGCAGTATCTCTTGCAAGGTTAGCCTGAGCTGATTCAAGCGCTGTTTTATAGGTACGCGGGTCAATAGTAAAGAGCAGTGCGCCTTTATTTACATCCTGCCCTTCGCGGAGATATACTTTCTCCAGTTCACCGCCAACCCGCGCTTTTATTGATACAGTTGAATAGGCTTCAACATTTCCTATTGCACGTATTTGAACAGGCACTGTTTTTTTAACAACTGTACCAACAGTCACAGGCGCCGCCGCTTTCTTCATCTGCTGTTCTTTTCCCTTGCATGCAGGCAAAAACAGTAAACAGTTAATAGTAAACAGCAGACAGCAGGCTGTAACAAAAAAAGAATGCTTTTTCATCTTATGTTTCCTTCCTTATTCTGACTGACGACTGATGTCTGTCGCCACTGGCGACTCGCCGGGGAGAGAGAACTGATAACTGATTTAAGCAGCATTCCTGTTGCGCGTTTTAATCTCAAAATAGAAAGTTGATAATTATATTTTGCATCTGCAAGCTGCCTTTGCGCAGTAACAAGCAATGTATTTGCATCCATAACATCAAGGCTGTTTGCAATACCATACTCAAACTGTTTTGAGACAGCCTTATAATTGTCCTCTGCATATACTGCCTGCGCCTCAAACTTCTCTGTAATAGCCTTCTGTGTTATCAGATCAAGATATGCATTTTCCACTTCAATGCCAATAGATTTTTTTCTGTCCTCGTAAACGAGCATAACCTGTCTTTGCTTTGACTCTGCTTCCCGTACCTCTGCCCTTCTAAGGCCTCCCTCAAAAAATGCAAAATTAAGCTTAACACCCCCATATACGCTTTCTCTATTGTAAGCAGCTGATTTAGGGTCCTCATTTTTTTTTGAATAGACACCCTCGACAGAAAGGGTTGGCCAGTATGACCCCTGTGTATATCTAACCTGGTCTTCTCCTATTTTTTTCTGGAGTTCGAGACTCTTGAGTTCTACACGCTCTGAAAACGCTGCCTGTTTTAAGGTTTCGATTGCCTGGTCAGGCTTACCATCTGCCGCATACTGACTGCTGTCTGCTGTTTCCTTAACGTCATAACTTCCATCTATTCCTGCAATCCTTGCAAGAACAGCCTTCGCAACCTGAAGCCCGTTCCTTGCCTTTATCTCTTCTGACTGTGCTCCTGATAACTCTGCCTCTGCCCTGAGAAGCGTGGTCTTTGTAACCTCACCGACCTTAAGCCTTATAGCAGCAGCATCCCTGTATTTGGTTAACCTCTCGACATTCGAACTTGTAATCTCAAATGCCTTTTTTGCCCTCAACACATCATAATATGCAGAAGAAACACTAAGGAGATATTCTTCCTTCACTGCATGCAGATCATATCTGCTCTTTTCTATATTTTCTTTTGATATATTGAAGGCAGTGGCTTCCCTGCCGCTTAAAGATACCGACTGGTCAAGCCTGACACCCCAGTACTCGGCATCTTCAGGCTGAATAACAGACCCTGCGGAAGAGAATTTATCTTCGGTATACCTAGTATAATTCCAGAAAGCGGAAAGCTTCGGCAAAAGTACGGACCTCGCCTTATCCTTCCCTGTTTCTGCAATAAATAAATCCTCCTCCGATATCTTAATGCGTTCAGAGCGTTCAAGCGCAATTCTGTAAAGGTCCTCAAGGCCGTATTCAACTGCATGGGCGCGCTGAGCAACAAAGAGCATCAAAAAGAAAATTATAAATAAAAATGCATTTCTCCTATTTCTGTCATTCCCGCAGTTCTTTCTCCTCGGCGAATCGCCTGGGGCGATAAGCGGGAATCCAGACTTTGCTTCAGTTTCTCTGGATTCCTGCTTTCGCAGGAATGACAGTACCGTACCATATAGTATTTTATAGCCTGACTCCCGACTTCTCATTTATTATTCCTCCTTATAAGCCCGTTAAGTATAAGATTACTGCATTCCTCAGGCGAAAAAAGTGAATCAGGCTCTACGACAATGGACAGGACAAAACCCCTTATGACACTGAAAATTATCCTGGCTGTTTTCTGCACATCCACCTTTTTAAATGTACCTGATTGAATTCCCTGCCTGATTATGTTCTCGATGAGTCCTCTTTGCTTCCTGAAAAATTTTCTTTTCATCTCAAGGCCGAATGCAAACCCGTGCTCCCTCCCCTGTACAAGGATGAGCTCCTTATGCTTTTTTGCGTAATTAAGACTCATAGCTATGAAGATGCCGAGCGCCTTTGCAGGGTCATTGATATCTTTTACCGATTCCATTGTCTTACCGGCAAAGTCCCCCATCCTGCTTTTCATCAGGGTGAGATAAAGGTCTTCCTTGTTCTTGAAATAAAGGTACAGGCCGCCGATGCTTATGTCAGAGGCCTTTGCTATTACCCTCATGTTCGCCTTTGCATAGCCGTACTCGGCAAACACCTTCATCGCCGCATCAAGGATTCTCTTCTTTGATTTTATGCCTGAACGCTTGTTCATGTGAACTTGTGTTCAGTTTATAATAAGGCTTACTATGGTGTCAAGGGATTTCCGGAACTTGGAGCAGGCACAAACTTACTTAATCTTGCTTATCTTGTTATTTGAATTAATAACAACTATCGTTGGTTTGGAAGCTTTTATCTTTTCGTCTTCGAAATAGCCGTAGCAGAAGATGATAATCTTGTCTCCGACAGCACCTTTTCTTGCAGTCGGGCCGTTAAGGCAGAACATCCCGGAGCCTTTCTTGCCGGGGATTACATAAGTCTCGAATCTCTCGCCGTTATTCATATTGCTTATCATTACCTGCTCCCACGGGAGGATGCCTGCTTTTTTGAGGATTCCTTCGTCTATGGTGATGCTTCCTTCATAGGCAAGGTTTGATTCCGTAACAGTTGCCATGTGTATTTTGGCTCTTAACATGCACCTTAACATGATAAAACCCTAAATCCGGTAAATAGGTGAATTGGTAAATAGGTGAATTGGTTTCTGCGATTCACCGATTCACCCGATAGCGATTCACCGTAATAGTTTTTGATATTTGTATTTTGCATTTTAATTTTACTCTATTATCTTCGGCACTCTATAGAACTTGTCTGTATGGTCAGGTGCGTTCATGAGGGCATCTTCCCTTGGGATGGAATTCCCAGGCATATCGTCACGCATCACATTGCTTAAAGAAAGCACATGTGATGTAGGCTCGACATCTTTTGTATCAAGCTCATTCAGTTTTTCCATGTAACTCAGTATGCCGTTAAGCTGAGGGCCGAAAAGCTCTTTTTCTTCCTCAGAAACAGACAGCCTTGCAAGTTTTGCGATATGTTCCACGGATATCTTCATTAAAAAACCTCTGTCATTCCAAGCTATATCTTTTCGAGATTAGCAAACCTGAGGCAGAGTCTCTTTATCCCCACATTCGGAAAATTTACCATAACCTTCTGCTCATCCCCGTCTCCATAGCACTCTCTCACAACACCCGATCCCCATTTCGGATGCTTCACCCTGCAGCCTGCCATATATAAACGCGGCGTGCTTAATTTAACAATTCTCTTCACCGGCATGGCAACAGGCTGAGGACTTGCCGATTTTTCTGTCCATTGACAACAGTGCGGGGGTATATCGTTGAGAAATCTGGAGGGCTCCTGCTCCTGAATCTTTGTGTTGTAGAGCCTTCTCTTTTTTGCGCCTGTAAGCCAGAGGATATCCTTGGCCCTTGTCATCCCGACATAAAATAATCTTCGTTCCTCCGCCAGTTCTTCTTTATTGTTAAGCGCCTTGAAGTATGGGAGCAGCCCATCCTCAAGTCCACCGACAAAAACAACAGGGAATTCAAGGCCCTTTGTGCTGTGCAGGGTCATAAGCGATACAGAGTTTTCTGCATTACGGGAGTCCATCGCAGTAACCAGCACTGCACTGTCACTGAATTCATTTATATCTTTGCCTTCTGCAGCTGCAATAAGCTCATGGATATTCTGAGCCTTTTCTTCTCCTATAAAATCTATATATTTTGTCTTATCAACTATTTCCTCCAGCATATCAGCCGCAGAACTGTAGTCGGCAGAGACAATTTTTTCTACAAGATGAATAAATCCATTGAGTTTCTCTCTTGCAGAAACCGCAACGCCATTCACCTTTAATATGGCCTTAATCGCATTGAACAGGCTCAATGATTTCTTTTTTGCCTCATGTTCTATCTTGGAGAGTGTTGCAGCGCCTATGCCCCTCGGAGGACAGTTAATTATGCGCCGCAGGCTTACATTATCGTCAGAATTGATTACAAGCCGCATATAAGCAATAATATCCTTTATCTCTTTGCGCTGGTAGAAGCTTATTCCACCCATCACGCGATATTGAATAAGTTCTTCCCTGAGTGCGTCTTCTATGGCCCGCGCCTGGAAATTTACCCTGTAAAGCACCGCAAAATCCTTATAGTTATATTTACCCTTCAGATAGAGTTCTTTTATCACGCTCGCTATATGCTTTGCCTCTTCCTCTTCGGTATTAAGCCAGCAGTGATTAACTTTTTCTCCCTGTCCCCTTTCCGTCCATAGTTTCTTGGGCTTTCTCATCGCATTGCTGGCTATTACAGCGCCTGAAACATCAAGTATATTCTGGGTTGAGCGATAGTTCTGCTCAAGCTTTATGACCGCTGCGCCGGGAAAATCCTTTTCAAAATTAAGGATATTGGCAATATCCGCGCCCCTGAATTTATATATGCTCTGGTCATCGTCTCCAACAGCACAGATATTATCCTCTGCAGCAAGCAGTTTCAACAGCCTGTACTGCGCATAATTGGTATCCTGAAACTCATCAACAAGAACGTACTTAAACATATCATGGTATTTCTCGATCAGCGCCGGGTTTTCTTCAAACAGCTTAACTGAAAGCATTATCAGGTCATCAAAGTCAAGCACATTGCATCTCTTAAGTTCGTCCTGATACCTCACATAGACCTTCGCGAGTTTTTCATCAAAACCAAAACCATTTGTCTGTGACAGGAAGTTGCCCGGACTTACGAGCGAAGACTTCAGGGAGCTTATTCTCGACACAACACCTCTATACATGGCCTCATATATCTTAAACTCCTTGAGTATGTGCCTTATAAGGTTGCTCTGGTCATCGTCATCGTATATTACAAAGTTGTTATTGTATCCAAGCGCCTTTATCTCTTTCCTGAGTATCCTGTTGCACTGTGAATGAAAAGTGCCTATCCATGAAATATCCGTGTCCTTTCCAAGGAGATGAGATATCCTCCCTTTCATTTCCTCAGATGCCTTATTTGTAAAGGTGACTGTAAGTATTGAGTTCGGGGAAAGTTTCTTTGATTTTGCCAGATGTGCAAACTTATGAGTGATAACTCTTGTCTTGCCGCTGCCTGCCCCCGCAAGCACCAGAAGCGGACTGCCTGTATGGAGAACTGCATCCCTCTGCTGGGGATTCAGGTCCTTCAATAAAATCTCTTCCTTTGACATTACAACTCCCTTTTAAAAGGTTAACTAAAGGTTACGCCTGTTTGTTCATGAAAATAATGTCGAATGCCGGAGATATAGTGATTTCAACGAGTCAGCCCCCTCACTTCCTTTGCCTGCCTAAAGCCTGGATTAGATGATTTAGTCTAAAACAAATTAGCAAAAAAAATAAAGTTGTATGTACAACGCTATCCTTCATTTATATAAACGGGGTGTTCGGTTTTCCTCGGCTGAAAAATCGGTTTGAAACAACTCAAACGGTTAATAATCTTATTGAAAAACAACCATCCAAGAAAGAAATTCATACTTAATTATTGTAAGTGTTAGCTGTAAAAAAAAGCAAGGATAAAAAAATAAAAATCAATAAAAAAATCTTACAAATATTTCCGTCATCCTACTCAACCGTAACGCTCTTGGCAAGATTCCTCGGCTGGTCCACATCGCATCCTCTTAATACTCCAATATGATATGCGAGAAGCTGCAACGGGACCGCCAGCAGGACTGCCGTAAGGAAAGGATTGGTCTCAGGCACAAATATGCAAAAATCCGAACGGCTGCGGACTTCCGCGCTGCCTTCATTTGTTACTGCTATAATCCTGCCGCCCCTGC
>CAKKPR010000367.1:24178-30038 GCA_919901705.1 Thermodesulfovibrionales bacterium
ATAAGGGCCGCATGCCATGATGTGCCGCATGCAACGATAAATATTTTCTCAAGCTCTCTCAAGTCTCCCGTATTCATGCCGAACTCATCAATATTCACCTCGCCGCTTTCAGGATAAAACCTTCCCCTCATCGTATCGGCAATCGCCCTTGGCTGCTCATATATCTCCTTGAGCATAAAGTGCCTGTAGCCGCCCTTTTCAGCCATGGACGGGCTCCAGGAAACAGATATAACTTCCTTTTTCACCGGCAAACCAGCGAGAGTTGTTACCATCACGCCGTCTTCCGTCATAACGACCATTTCTCCTTCATCAAGGAATATCACGTCCCTTGAATGACTAAGAAAGGCAGGCACATCAGATGCAAGAAAAAACTCTCCGTCACCAAGGCCGATGACCAGAGGGCTGTCTTTTTTTATTCCAACAATCTTACCGGGCTCCTTCTCATTCATTACCGCAAGGGCATATGCACCCTTTACCTCACTGAGAGCTCTCCTTACCGCGTCTTCTAAAGGAAAATCCTTTGAATACTTTTCTATCAGGTGGCATATAACCTCTGTATCGGTTTCGGATGTAAATTTATATCCTTCTTCTATCAGCTTCTTTTTCAGAGGCAGATAATTTTCTATTATCCCGTTATGCACAAGCACTATCCCGTCTGACCTGTGAGGATGCGCGTTTTCTTCCGATGGTTTTCCATGGGTTGCCCACCTGGTGTGCCCTATTGCCGTATGGCTGAACGGCTTATCAGCCTCCATTACAGAATAAAGGTCTTTTATCTTCCCTGTGCACTTCCTGACCTCTATGCCTTTTTCACGGAAAAATGCAATGCCTGCTGAATCGTATCCCCTGTATTCAAGACGTTTGAGCCCGTCAAGGATTATCGGGACCGCATTCTTTTTGCCTGTATAACCTATTATCCCGCACATATTACACCAGTGAATAGTGATTAGTGATTAGTGAATAGTAAAAAGAAAAATCCATCTATCTTCCCCTTTTCTTTCTGACTTCTGACTTTTTATCTTTGACTGACGACTGACTACTGACAACTGACGACTGTCTTTTCTTTGCCCAATCTTTAATGTTCCTCTGCTCGGCCCTGCTCAGTGCAAGCGCCTTTGGAGGAACACTTTTTGTAATCGTAGAACCTGCGCCGATATAGGCATCCCTGCCAACTCTTACAGGCGCAATAAATTGCGTATCACTCCCGACAAATACCCTGTCTTCTATTGTTGTCTTGTGTTTTTCTTTACCATCATAATTACAGGTTATTGTGCCTGCGCCGATATTGACATCATTCCCTATTGAGGCATCTCCCAGATAGCTGAGATGTGATGCCTTTGTTCTTTTGCCTATTATGGATTTTTTCACCTCAACAAAATTACCTATCCTGGCCCCGGCGCCTATCTCGCTCCCAGGCCTGATATGCGCAAAAGGCCCCACAACTGCCCCTGACATTATGACAGACCCCTCAATAACTGTAGAATCCTTGATCACAACCCCATCTTTAATCACGCTGTTGCTTATCCGGACATTCGGGTAAATAGTGCACCCTCTGCCTATTTTTGTTTTGCCTTCAAGAAAGACATCAGGATAAATAGTTGTCCCCTTCCCTATCACAACCTCAGGATAAATAAAGACTGAATCAGAATCAAAAAATGTAATGCCTTTTCCCATCCAGTTATTGATAAGTCTCTTTCTGTATGCCTGCTGTGCCTTTAACAACTCGGGCCTTGTGTTAATTCCCATCATCTCATCCTCGGAACCTATGCAGTATGCCTCCACTTTACAGTCTTTGCTTTTGGCAATGCCGATAATATCAGTCAGGTAATATTCATTCTTTAAAGTATTAAGCGGGATTTCTTTGAGAAGGCCTAATACACCTGATTTAACAGCATATATACCGCTGTTGACCTCGGTTATCTTTTTCTGGACATCAGTTGCATCCCTTTCTTCTGCTATCGACAGAATACCGGCTGATTCATCCCTCACAATCCTGCCGTATGCAGCAGGTTTAGCTGCAACAAATGATATAAGTGAAATATCATTATTGCCTTTCCTGTGCAGTCCGAGAAACTTAACCAGGGCCTGTGCTGTAACCAAAGGGGCGTCTCCATTCAATATGAGTACAGTGCCTTTAAAGCCTTCAAGAAATGTCCTCGCCTTCAGGACTGCATCGCCTGTTCCCTTAGGTTCTTTTTGTATGGCAAATAAAATATTGCTGCCTTTCAAAGAATCTTTTATATCCTTATAATGCCTGCCGGCAACAATAATAGTCCTGGAAGGTTTCAGTTTTAAAGCAGAATCAATTACATGCTGAAGCATTGTCTTGCCGGATATCTTATGCAGGACCTTCGGCAGAGCGGAATTCATCCTTTCACCGCGGCCGGCTGCAAGGATAACAACTGCCAATTTCATTCCTTTGCCTCTAAAATTTTTGCAGGCGCTGCAATGCCGCCTGAAAGAATTATCTTGATGCCTTCCTCTATTGAGATATCTGTATAGAAAACATCTCTCTCCGTAAAGAGTATTATCTCACCGAGATACAGGTTATTTGTAGGGACATATACTGCCCTGAGGCATGTCTCTCTGCCGGAATTATCCGTCTTTATTGTGCTTTCATTAGTTAAAAAGCCGAATGCATAGGAGCCTGCCCGGGGATATTCAACTATCACAAACTTTTTAAATGAACTCTTATTCTCAGGTGAAAATGCATCCACCAGCTGTTTTACGGACGAATAAATACCCTTGAATACAGGCACTCTGACAACAGCCTTCTCAATAAATTCTATTGCCTTTTTACCAAAAACATTTGTTGAAATTATGCCGATAAGGAATATAAGGGTTATTGCTGAGACAAAGCCAAGGCCCGGAACGTGATGTTCAAGGATTTTATCATAAACAGGCCCGAGTATCCCGTCCACAAACTTAAAGAACCAGACAAGAACCATGACAGTAATTACTGCAGGAATTGATACAATCAGTCCGGCAAAAAATTTCCTTTTAAGCGTAGCGCGAATAGAAGTTACCATCTCGTTATTTATAATAAATCCATAAACATTAATATTGCAAGGTTCATAATCACGGGCAAACGCTGCACTCTCACTTGCTGACCTTCTCGGCCACTTCATCAGGGATATCAAAATTTGCATATACATTCTGAACATCTTCGTGGTCTTCAAGCGCATCCATGAGCCTCAGCATCTGCTCCGCTGACTTTCCATCCAGGGCCACGTAGTTTTTGGGAAGCATCGTTACTTCAGCGGATTCGATTGGTATATTTACCTTCTCGATAGCAGCCTTAACAGCGTTTAAAGCCTCAGGCGCGGTGATTATCTCATAATTGTCCTCCTGAGGTTCATTCTTCATGTCCTCGGCGCCTGCATCCAGAGCAGCAGACATGAGAGAGTCTTCTGAAGCCTTTGCCTTGTTAACCAATATATAACCCTTCTTATCAAATATCCACGAAACACACCCGGTTTCTCCAAGACTTCCACCGCTTTTAGACATCATATGCCTTATCTCCGGGACCGTCCTGTTTTTGTTGTCAGTCATAACATCAATAAGTATAGCAACGCCTGCAGGCCCATATCCCTCATATATAATTTCCTCATATGTAACTCCGGGGAGCTCGCCGGTTCCTTTCATAATCGCCCTTTTAATATTATCGTGAGGCATATTTACTTCCTTTGCCTTCTCTATTGCGGTGCGCAGCCTGGGGTTGCCGTCAGGGTCTCCGCCCCCGAACCTTGCCGCGACCGATATCTCTTTTACGATCTTGGTAAAGGCCTTGCCCTTTTTTGCGTCCGTATTAGCCTTTTTATGTTTTATCTGAGACCATTTCGAATGTCCTGACATTATGTACCCCCAACTTATTTTTTGAGTTTCTTTATTTCTTCCAGCCTCTTTTTTGAAGTTTCACCTTCCGTGGTTTTCGGGAAGAACTCTATTACTATCTTATACCCCTTCTCTGCCTCTATAAGGTCGCCAAGATTAAATTTTGCTTCAGAAAACATAAACAGATGATATGGCCTGTCAAGCTTCCCTGTGGCGATAAACTTTTTGACATGCGGCGTAAATATCCTTAGAAGTCTGTCCCACATCTTGTTCGCGTAATAAAATTGTCCTAAAGCCTGTTCTATGTTGAACGTGAGCGTAGAATCAGGATATCTTCTGAGAAAATCTTTATATAATTTTTCTGCCTTGTCAACTTTTGGGGGCTTGAACTCCTCAACGCTCAAAGCGATAAGCCTCCAGTAAGTTTCTTCAACCAAAGGGACATCAGGATAATTATTTATTATCTCATCATACAAAGCCTCCATCTTCGGAACTACAGACTGCCGGTCCTCTGCTTCCTCTGTAAGGCTGAGTATCCTGCCGAATAGTTCATTCACTTTTTTCTCCTGCTCTTCAACAGGAAGTTTCTTCCCGGCAGCAAGCGGCTTCTTATCATCTGCTATTTTGGGCGGCGTTACACATGCCGGGATTAAAAACAAAACGACCAAAAGATAGCGTATAGCGTGTAGCGTATAGCGTGTTTTCATTCTATATGATACTCCTTTATCTTAGTCAGCAGCGTTTTGTAACTCACCTGTAAAACTTCTGCCGCCCTGCTTTTATTCCCTTTTGTTCCTTTCAATGCCTTTGTTATCCTCTGCGTTTCAGCAATCCTCAGCGCCTCTTTTGACGCATCCTCAAGAGTCCCGTTCATAGGAAGATTCTTCAACCCGGCTTCCAGGGGCAGAGGGCTCAAAGATACATGTTCAGGAGTTATCATCTTGCCATCACACAATATTATCGCCCGCTCAATCGTATTTTCAAGCTCCCTTACATTGCCTTTCCATGAATAGTTAACAAGCATCTCCATGGTCTCCTTCGAGATACTCTTCAATGGAGCTTTAAGTTCTCTGCAGTACTTATTAAGGAAAAAGTCCACAAGTAACGGAATATCCTCTGTCCTTTCTCTGAGTGGAGGAATCTTCACAGGAAAAACACTCACCCTGTAGAACAGGTCTTCCCTGAATGCCTTTTCCGAAACAGCCTTTTCAAGGTCCTTATTGCTCGCTGCAATAATTCTGACATCTATCTTTATTGTCTTCAATCCTCCAATCCGCTCAATCTCTTCTTCCTGCAAAACCCTGAGCAGCTTGGCCTGAAGCGCAATGTCCATTTCTCCAATCTCATCGAGAAATATAGTCCCCTTATCAGCAAGTTCAAACTTTCCCAGTTTCCTGAAATCAGCGCCTGTGAATGAACCTTTTTCGTGTCCGAAGAGTTCAGATTCAAGAAGCTCCCTCGGTATGGCTGCACAGTTAATCGGCACAAATGGATACTCCCTTCTGGGACTAAGATTATGTATAGCCCTTGCAAACAATTCCTTGCCTGTACCGCTCTCACCCAGTATGAGTACTGTCGTCTTGCTCGGCGCGACCTTCTGAATATTCTGCGCGACACTTGCAATTTTTTCACTCTTACCGATAATCCTTGGGATTCCAAGCTGGGCCGAGAATTCTTCTTTCAAAAGCATGTTCTCTGTCATCAACTTCTGGGTCTCAAGCGCCCTTTTCATAAGCATCAACAGGTGGTCAGTATCAAAAGGCTTTGTAATAAAATCAAAGGCCCCTTCTTTCATTGCAATAACAGCAGTCTCAACCGACCCGAATGCAGTCATCACAATTACCGGCATCAATGGGTTTTCCTCTTTTGCCGCCCTCAATACATCCATGCCGTCCCTTTTGGGGAGTTTCAGGTCTGTCAAAACGAGAGACACCATGTCTTCCTTCAATTTTTTAATTCCCTCAAGCCCGTCCCTTGCAATAACAGTCCTGTAGCCTTCAGCCTTGAGGGTCTCTTTAAGCATATC
>CAKKPR010000367.1:30138-33989 GCA_919901705.1 Thermodesulfovibrionales bacterium
TATCATATCACATCCTTGCATCTTTCAGTGCATCCCTGCAACCGCAGTTTCTTTGATCCGGGATAATGCTGAATACCTTTGTTAAAAGAACTTTTATTCTTTCAGTTGACTCTGCCATCTTTTCTACAACCTCTGTTGTTGTCAGTTTCTTTCCCGATATACCGGCAGCATAATTCGTTATAACAGCAATGCCGGCAAGGCATATCCCAAGTTCCCGGGCCAATGAAGCCTCAGGCATTCCTGTCATTCCCACAACATCAGCGCCAAGCAGTGAAAATGCCTTTATCTCTGCCGCTGTCTCAAGCCTCGGCCCGTTTGTACATATATAAGCAGCCTTTTGTTTAAGTTCGACTCCTGCCTTTTCCCCTGCTGAAATTATTGCTGACCTCAGTTCAGAACAGTACGGCTCTGTAAAATCAACGTGCACTATTTCTTCCTTATCATAAAAAGTTCTTTCCCTTCCCTCTGTCATGTCTATAATCTGGTCCAGGACAGCAATCCTGCCGGGAACCATCTCAGGGTTTATCCCGCCGACAGCATTCACAGTGATAATCCTCTCCACCCCGAGTTCCTTAAACCCCCGGATATTTGCCCTGTAGTTAACCTTATGAGGCGCGATATGATGAGGAGAGCCGTGCCTTGGAAGAAATGCAACCTCTCTCCCTGCTATCTCGCAAATCCTGTAAAGGCCTGACGGTTCTCCGTAAGGAGTTGATATCTTCCTTTCTTCCCTGACAACAACCCCTTCTCGGTTGCGAGTCGTACCGACAATCTCATAAAGCCCGCTTCCGCCGATAACACCTATCATCTTTACGCTCCCTTCCTCCGGAACAACACTATACGTATAGAATGAAATTTTAACATATAAGGGCAATATTATTTAATAAATTCAATTGTCGTATTTAAGTATTGACATTAGTATAACTACTTGGTATCTTTTAGGTATGAAAACAGCGATATCTATCCCGGACGAACTCTTCAAGGAAGTTGAGAAGTTTGCCCAAAAACATAATTACTCCAGAAGCGAGGTCTTTGTCGTTGCAGTCAGAGATTTCCTCAGAAAGTTAGAATCAAGAAAACTCCTGAATCTCCTTAATGACGCATACTCGTCCACCGAGCCTGTTGAAGAAAAAACTCTCAGGGAAAAGGGCAAGAAACATTATGCCAGAACAGTTTTAAAGGAAAAATATTGACAATCAGGCAGGGTGATATTTACTGGGTCAACCTTGGCATCCCGAAAGGCTCAGAGCCCGGGTATCGTCATCCGCATGTTGTTATACAGAACAATATTTTTAATGCCAGCAAAATAAATACAGTAGTTGTTTGCGCCTTAACTTCAAACCCCAAAAGGGCAGCCGCCCCTGGAAATGTTCTGTTGAAAAAAGGAGAAGGAAATCTGCCAAAAGACAGTGTTGTTAATATATCGCAGATTATAACGGTGAATAAGTCAGACCTTGTTGAAAAAATTGGGTCATTATCGCCCTCAAAGCTCAAAGAAGTTACAGAAGGAGTAAAGCTCCTGGTGGAGCCAAGAGAATTGTAAGTTTAAACCGTCATTGTCCGCACTCAGGTCGCCTCGGGCGACTCGCCGAGGAGAGCGGATTCGCTGAGGCGAACGAGCCAAAGCCACGTGGCAATCTCGCCTTCCTGCTTACAGCAAATAACTTAATTATATACAAATCAGATACCCTTCCTGCGCCGGAAGTTTTTTGGGGCATCTATGCAATGATTTGTCGAAATGAAGGACAGGAACGCAGGCTATTGTGTTTTTTTGCAGAGATGGGCAGGGAAAGAAATAAAATCAGAACACCATTTATTTTATTAAAAATTAAGGTTTTTTGATTATATCGTGGATGCCGACTTTGCGGAGGACAAAAAAATCATCTTCTGTCTCAAAGGTAAATCTGTAATGATAATCAATGTATCCTTCCCATATTCCGTTCGTGCCTCTTATTTGATGTAAATTTAAAGATGGGTGTGCCGGGTTTTCCAATAACAATCCTAATTGCCTGTCAACCTTATCCCTTATTACAGCAGGAAGTTTTTTATAGTCTTTTTTGAAAGTGCTGAGGATTCTCAGCTTCTTAGCCACTTAACAGCCTCATCAGTCTTTTTGAAATCTCTGTGCTTCCCCTTCTTCTTCGCCTCGGAAGCCTCCCGTTCTCCTTTCTGCCATTCATCTGTCCAGAAATATGCCTGAGACTTGTCAATCACTAAAACCGGTTTTATGACAAGAACACCGTCTTTTTCCTCAATATCGAGAGTATCACCTATCTCAACCTTGAGCTTCTTTCTCACATCCTCGGGAATAACTACCTGATACTTATTCTTTACTTTGACTAATGACATGCTATGCTCCTTGTTAGAAAGTTTAACTGTTGAACTTATGATACTAAGATTAACAAGAAGGAGTCAAGGGAATATTGTGCGAATAAGCTGATATTCCTGTGCCGGAAGTTTTTTAGGGCAGACATATAATATTTTTGTTGAAATGAAGGACAGGAACGCAGGCTGTTGGATTTTTTTTGAAGAGACAGGCGGGGAAAGGAATAAAAATAGTCGCAGACTCGATTTATTTAAGCAGATACCTTTTTACTTTATTGACAAAGTCTTTTGTCTTAGGCAACATCTCATCAATATCATTCTTTGAAACTTCAGTCTGTTCCATATAATCGCCTTTTTGCCTGAGTTCAAAAGCACGATGCAATGTTTTTGATAATTCATTGTCAAAGACACCGGTTTTTATAAACTCCCTGTCAAAAAGCGAAATCGCACCGCTATGTTTTGATGTGCCCAGCTCTTTTTCCTGAAGAAGGGCAAGGACAGCGTAGAACATTGCGTAATACAGTCGGTTCATCACCGCGCGCATGCTCATGCCTTCCCTGAGAAGGACTTCTGCTTCCTTTATGGAATCGTCCGCCTCTTTAAGCCTGTATTTTATTAACTCAAAAAGTTCTTCTTTCATATGGCAACACCCTCACGATAAACATTTTTGATAAAAACTGATTCGCTGAGCGGACTGTGCTTAACAGCCTCCATACTGACGGCAACAGGCATGATGAGCACATCTTCATGGAATCCAGCCTCCCATGCACAATCGCTTATGTATTTTTCTATTGCGTGGTCAAGATGATCTACAACGACAAGCACATCAAGGTCTGATTCAGGACTTGCGTCGCCCCTTGCGCGGGAGCCAAAGACCCGTAGTTCAAGAACCTTTACTTTTTGTGAAACAAGAGATTTAAATTTTTCTATTACTCTAAGGTCTTTTTCCTGCATCATTACCTCCTCTCACTTTTCCCTTGATTGCCCTGTCTATATCTTACCAGTATCCGGGCAGGGATTTCATCAACAGATTGCCTTGTGGCAGCAACCGCCATTGTCAACGGGCATAAAATAGCAACAGGAAATGTAAGCCATTATCCTCATAAAAAACTGCTGAAGAGGTTTTAAATCAGATGCTAAATACCCTTTTTTGTTCCAATAATTCCTTCGGGCAGATATATAATGTTTTGTTGAAATGAAGGACAGGAACGCAGGCTATTGTTTTTTTTGCAGAGACAGGCGGGAAAAGTAATAAAAATAGGCGCTGACCCAATTTATATTTTGGGAAGCCTTCCGGCATTAAATACCCTTCCTGCGCCAATTATTCCTTGGCCTTAAACTGCCATAACGGTGGCAGTCTGGTGTGCTAAAGTTGTATCTATGGAATACACTTATGATGAGCACGGCCATATTGCAAGCTACATGCACCATTACAGCGATGAACAGTTAATTAACGCGCTTAAGCCCGGTGATTCTTATGACCCCTATGAGGCAATGGAATTAATCGGCAAAAGGAAAATCAAAAA
>CAKKPR010000368.1 GCA_919901705.1 Thermodesulfovibrionales bacterium
ATTCCATGCTGGATTTTAGCATAGAATAAGGGTTTAGGTGATTTCAGGCTATGCGACAGCTGAACTGTGCCACGCAGCAAAACGAAGTCAGCACAAGCGAAATGTTATGCTGTCGCCAATTCTAATTTTTCTTTTGTGCCAAGAGGCAACCTTATTGGAGCAAAATATTTTTCAGGATATAGATAATCCTCGCCTGATTCATCAATGACTCTTACCTGATGATGTTTTTCGGCTGTTCTGTCAGTCAACATTTCGTATAGTTTTCTTATCTCCAGCGACGATTCATAACCGCGATTATCAACGCAAAGCATAAAGTGTTTTCTCATAACCATCTCCTCATAAGTATCTTTTGATTTTTACTTCTTTCTTCCCGATGCCGTGTCCCTCGTACCAATGTACTTCTGTCTCAAGAACAGCACCATCGTCCAGTTCTATGCGGCAAACGCCTTTTAATTTTCTCCAGCTTGCCTTTCCATACATTTTGTTTAACCTATTCAAGTTTTTTATTCCATGTCCTGTGGCAATAGTTTCAATTTCCCGAATTGGCCCTTTTATCTTGAAATGCATATTTAATTTTAACCATTTTTTGTAATTTTTTAAATAGGCATACCGCTTGAACCGTGCAACGGCTATCAGCCGTCCGCACGAGTGTTAACCTTGTTAAGTATTTTTAACGGTCGCTGTCCCTATTTTTAGGCAACATATTAATATCTGAACTTTGCTTTTTCTGATAATTGAGAACAATATAGCACAGAAGAAACGGTTTTTTCTTTTAAATTTTCTCCCAAATCATATATAATTATCCAAACGCATGACAGCGATTGTTATAATTCCTGCCCGTTATGATTCGACCCGTTTTCCGGGTAAGCCCCTTGCACCCCTAAATGGGAAACCTCTCATCCAGCATGTTTATGAAAACTCAAAGAAATCAAAGCTCGCAAAAGAGGTAATGGTTGCAACAGACAGCAAGGCCATATTTGAGGCCGTGCTCGGCTTCGGAGGAAAGGCAGTTATGACCTCAAGCTCGCACGCATCAGGAACTGACCGCATAGCAGAGGCCGCCGCCTCTTTGGATTATGATATAATTGTCAATGTCCAGGGCGACGAGCCGCTCATCAGGCCTGAGATGATAGACGACGTTATAGGACTGCTCGATGATAAAAAAGCAGCAATGGGGACATTGATAAAAAAGATAGAAAACCCTGAAGAGATATTTGACCCTAATGTTGTTAAGGCTGTATTTGATAAGGATGGATTTGCAATGTATTTTTCAAGGGCGCCGATACCGTTTAATAGAGATGAGTGGAGCGATCAGCAGAAAGCTAAGAGCTGTGAGCTAAGAGCTAAGAGCTATTATAAACATATCGGCATTTACAGTTACAGAAAAGATGTGCTTTTGAAACTTGCAGATATGAAACCAGTTAAACTGGAGCAGATAGAGAAACTTGAACAGCTTCGGGCGCTTGCAAACGGGTTCAGGATAAAGGTAAAAGAGACATTATTCGAAACTGTCGGGGTTGATACCCCTCAGGATTTAGAAAGGGCAAAGAAATGGCTAAATTTATCTTCGTAACAGGCGGAGTTTTATCATCTCTCGGGAAAGGCATTGCTGCCTCTGCAATAGGCGCGCTTCTTGAGGCAAGGGGGCTTAAGGTTACGCTTCAAAAACTTGACCCCTACATCAATGTGGACCCGGGCACATTAAGCCCGTTCCAGCACGGCGAGGTCTTTGTGACAGACGATGGCGCAGAGACAGACCTTGACATAGGGCACTATGAAAGATTCACCCATATAAGGACGACCCAGGCAAATAATTACACCACAGGGAAAATTTACTACAATGTCATCACAAAAGAAAGGCGGGGCGATTATCTGGGAGATACGGTTCAGGTGATTCCTCATATCACAGATGAGATAAAGCGTGCAATAAAATCCGTAAGCAATGACTATGATGTTGTAATAGTCGAAATAGGCGGCACTATCGGTGACATAGAGAGCCTTCCGTTTCTGGAGGCAATAAGGCAGATGAGATATGATGTCGGGCGTGAAAATGTGCTGTATGTCCATCTCACGCTTGTTCCTTATATAAAGACATCCGGAGAGATCAAGACAAAACCCTCCCAGCACAGTATCAGGGAACTCCGTGCAATTGGTATACAGGCTGACCTTCTCCTCTGCAGGACAGACAGGCCCATTACGCCTGAGGCAAAGAAGAAGATAGCAATCCACTGCAACCTGGACATGGATGCCGTAATCACTGCAATGGATGTGGATACAGTATATGAAGTGCCGCTGGCCCTCAGCGCAGAGGGGCTTGACCAGCAGATTATAAGCAAGCTCAAGCTTCCATCTGCAGAAGCAGACCTGATGCAGTGGAAAGATATAGTAAGGAAAGTAAAAGAACCCAAAAATGAGGTAACCATAGCTATTGCAGGAAAATACGTGGGGCTTAAGGATTCTTACAAAAGCCTTATAGAAGCCCTCACACACGGCGGCATTGCAAATGATTCAAGGGTGAATCTGCAATGGGTGGATTCAGAGGAGATAGAGGTTCACGGCGCTGAAAAATACCTCGCGGAGGCTGACGGTATACTTGTGCCGGGAGGATTCGGATACAGGGGGATTGAAGGGAAGATAGAGGCTGTGAAATATGCCCGCGAGAAAAAGATACCTTATTTCGGCATATGCCTTGGGATGCAGTGCGCTGTCATAGAGTATGCGCGAAATGTATGCGGGCTTAAGGCAAACAGCACGGAGTTTGATCTTAATACAAAAGACCCTGTTATATATCTTATGGAAAGATGGTTTGATTTCAGAAAAGGCAGGGTTGAAGAGCGGACAGATGCATCAGAAAAAGGCGGGACCATGAGGCTTGGCGCATATCCATGTGTTATTGAGAAGGGAACAAATGCCGATAGGGCATACGGTGTAAAAGAGATTTCTGAACGGCACAGGCACAGGTATGAGTTCAACAATGCATATAAAGGAATACTCACAAGGCTTGGGATGAAGATAAGCGGGACAAGCCCTGACGGCGAACTTGTTGAGATTATAGAAATGGAAAATCATCCGTGGTTTTTGGGATGTCAGTTTCATCCGGAATTTAAATCAAGGCCAACAGAGCCTCATCCTCTTTTCAGGGAATTTATCGGCGCTGCGTTAAACGAAAAACGCTCATTGTTCCCCTATGCCGAGACCGAACCGGAGATTGGCAAAAGCGAAAGAGAAAAGCTCTCTTGACTATAAAATAACAATGACCAGAGAAATAAGCATAGCAGGCGCAAAGATTGGGGGAAATAATCCTCCTTTAATCATGGCAGGCCCCTGTGTTATTGAGAACGAAGACATAACTTTTAATACAGCAAAAAAACTTAAAGAGCTATGTTCAGCAGCCGGCCTTTCGTTTGTTTTCAAAAGTTCTTATGATAAGGCCAACAGGACATCAATAAAATCTTTCAGAGGGCCCGGTATGGAAAAAGGCTTAAGAATGCTTGCAGACATTAAAAGCAGGCTGGATATCCCTGTAATCACCGATGTCCATTCTATTGAAGAGATAAAGCCTGCCTCAGAGGTCCTTGATGCAATTCAGATACCTGCCTTTCTATGCAGGCAAACCAATCTGATTCTTGCAGCAGCAAAAACAGGAAAGCCTGTAAATATCAAGAAGGGGCAGTTCCTGTCGCCATGGGACATTAAAAACATTATAGATAAGTTTACATCAACGGGTAATCATAATCTTTCTATTACGGAACGGGGAACATCCTTCGGATATAACAACCTTGTTGTTGATTTCAGGGGATTCCCGATTATGCGCTCATTTGGATATCCTGTGATTTTCGATGTAACACACAGCCTGCAGCTTCCCGGCGGACAGGGGACTTCTTCAGGAGGCCAGAGGGAATTTGCAGAGCCGTTTGCACGGGCAGCGGTAGCTGTAGGGGTTGATGGTTTATTCATGGAGGTTCATCCTGAGCCTCCAAAGGCATTGTGCGATGGGCCTAATATGATAAAGTTAGATGACGTTCAGGACCTGCTGAATATAATAAAAGGTATTCATAGCCTGGTCTCAGGGCAAAAAGGAGGGAATAGTTGAAAATATCCTCAGGGTCTTTATTCATTTTACTGCTGGTTGTTTCTATTGGACTATTTTCCGGTTCTGCTTTTGGAGAGGATAAAAAAGAAGCGCCTCTTTACACAAATCAGGATATTGAGAAATACAAAAGGCCTTCTGACAGTAAATCCCAGGTTGTAAGGGCGGATAAGACATCTGAAAAAAGCGGGAAATCGCAAAAATTAAAGGAAGAACACGAGAAAGAATACTGGTGCAAAACAGCAACCTCTTATAAAAAGAAAATAGAAAAGATACAAGATGATATCGCAGAGGCTGAGAAAGAACTTTCAGGAGAAAGCAGCATGTCTCTTTCCTATAAAAAGAAGAAGGCGATTCAAAATAAAATAACGAAATCAAAGAAGCAGCTAAGGTATGCTGAAAAAGATCTTGCTGAATTTGAGGGTGAAGCCCATAGAAAGGAAGTCCCTCCGGGATGGCTGAGGTGTCAGTTTGA
>CAKKPR010000369.1:0-2053 GCA_919901705.1 Thermodesulfovibrionales bacterium
AAAGTGTCAGTGATTTGTGTCAGTGTCTTACAGTTTCAGTTTTTAGTGTCTGTGTCAGTAACAAATTTTACTGACACTAACCACTGACACTGAATACTGATTTGCAGACACTTGTCACTGTCACTGCCTTTACGCCTTTGACTTATCTACCAGCTTTCCTTTTTTAAGCCACGGCATCATGGCCCTCAGTTTGGCGCCGACTTTTTCTATCGGATGTCCTTCACCCTGTCTTGTTAGCGCATTGAAGACCGGCTTATTTGCCTTGCATTCGAGAATCCATTCTCTTGCGAATTCACCTGACTGAATCTCGCCAAGTATCTTTTTCATCTCTTTCTTTGTCTCATCAGTAATAATCCTCGGCCCTCTTGTCAGGTCACCGAACTGGGCTGTATTGCTGATGGAATATCTCATGGTGGAGATGCCGCCTTCATATATCAGGTCAACAATAAGTTTTACCTCATGCAGGCATTCAAAGTATGCCATCTCAGGCGAATAGCCTGCCTCAACCAGAGTTTCATATCCTGCCTGAATCAAAGATGTCATGCCGCCGCAGAGCACTACCTGTTCGCCGAATAAATCTGTCTCGGTCTCTTCCTTGAAACTTGTCTCTATTATTCCTGCCCTGCCGCCTCCGATTGCAGAAGCATATGCCAGGGCAATGGCTTTTGTATTCTTTGAAGGGTCCTGCTGGATTGCAATCAGGCAAGGCACCCCGCTCTTTTTCAGATATTCTGCCCTTACAAGGTGTCCGGGCCCTTTTGGCGCGACCATAAATACATTTACATCCTTGGGAGGAACTACCTGGCCGAAATGTATATTAAAGCCATGTGCAAATCCGATGTAAGCGCCTTTTTTGATGTTAGGGGCGATCTCTGTCCTGTAAATGTCAGCAGCGTACTCGTCAGGAACGAGTATCATTATAACGTCTGCATTCTTTGCAGCCTCTGCTGCTGTCAGGACTTTGAAGCCTGCATTTACGGCCTTATTCCAGTTTGCGCTGCCCTTTGCTTCAGCCACTATAATGTTCAAGCCGCTTTCTTTTAGATTGTTGGCATGAGCATGCCCCTGACTTCCGTATCCTACTACCACGATCTTCCTGTTCTTGAGAACGCTCAGCTTTGCATCTTTATCGTAATAAACCTTTACCATAAATACCTCCATTTAGATATTGGAATTTTAAAGTATATTATATTACAGATGTTAAATTTTTTGCCATTCATTAATATTATTTAATCAAATTCTGTAGTTTTGGATATGTTAAAATTATTTGATAGTTTGGGACAGAAAGGAGCAAAAAGATTTTATCTGGCGGAAGCGGCTCTCAGCTGGTTGCAGTGATTACCGGCGCTTCAAGAGGCCTTGGAAGAGAAATAGCCTTAACGCTCGCTAAAAGCGGTTATAATGTTGCGATTAATTATCTGGCATCTGAGAATGATGCAAAAAAGGCGGCACATGAGATAGGGGAAAATGCTTTTCTTGTAAAGGCTGATGTGGGTGATGCAAAGCAGGTTGAAGAGATGGCAGATGCTGTTTACAGGAAATGGGGCAGGGTTGATGTGCTGATAAATAATGCGGGGATAACAAAAGACAGCCTGATGATAAAACTTAAAGAAGCTGAATGGGACGAAATATTAAGAGTGAATCTTAAAGGCTGTTTCAATACTATAAGGGCATTCTCTCGTGTTATGATAAAAACAGGTCGCCCCGGGCGACTCGCCGAGGAGAGCGGGGGGCACATCGTGAATATCTCTTCATATTCCGGAGTCAAAGGCAAAGAGGGACAAACAGCCTACAGTGCCTCAAAGGCAGCTCTGCTTGGCCTAACATATACTGCGGCAAGGGAACTTGCCGGGTATAATATAAGGGTGAATGCTCTGCTTCCGGGATATATGCAGACACATATGGGAATGGCGGCAGAAAAAGCAATGAGTAAGGCTAGGGCAGATAGTATTTCAGGAAGTTTGTCTAATCCAAAAGAAGTGGCAGGGTTTGTTGAGTATCTTATAAAAACGAATTATATAACAGGACAGGTTTTTAGTCTTGACAGCAGAAT
>CAKKPR010000369.1:2153-3638 GCA_919901705.1 Thermodesulfovibrionales bacterium
GGCAAGACTGTAATAGCAGCGGCGCTGATAAAGGCTATCGGTATTCTCGGAGTTAAGGCAGGAGGTATGAAGCCTATAGAGACAGGCTGCACAAGGGAAGGTAATGCGCTGATACCTTCTGACGGCATGTTCCTTAAAAACATGGCACGCATGGACGAGACACTGAACCAGATATCCCCGTGCTGTTTTGAAAATCCTCTGGCGCCAATGGTTGCTGCTGATATGGAAGAACACGCTGTTAACCTGGATAAGATACGGAAGGCATTTGAAGGACTTACAAAAGCGTATAAGTCAATTGTTGTTGAAGGAGTCGGGGGCTTGCTGGTGCCTATCAACAGGAACTACTTTGTTCTTGACCTTGCAAAGGAACTTGGACTGCCGTTGATTGTTGTATCAAGGCCGGGCCTCGGGACTATAAACCATACGTTGCTGACAGTGAAGTATGCCTTAAAGGAAGGGCTTAAGGTTGCCGGCGTTATTATAAATCACACTTATCAGGCCGAAGGAGGAATGGCTGAAGAGACAAACCCCCAGATGATAAAGCAGTTGAGTCCGGCGCCTTTAATCGGGGTTTTTCCGTATCTCAATGCAATGTCAGATGAGGCCTTTGAGAAAGCCGTATTAAAAAATCTGAATATGGATATCATAAAGAAATATATTTGACGGACAAATACCTTGGCTGAGCACAAACTAAAGATAGGCAAAATCCCTTATGCAAACCTGTTCCCCATATTTTATATGCTCGAAAAGGAGTGCGATTGTTCGAACTATGAATTTATAGAGGGAGTTCCTTCCAGTGTTAATTTGATGCTGAGAGACGGAAAGGTTGATGTCAGCTCTTCGTCGTCCATAGAATATTTAAGAAACAGGGATAAATATACTTTTATAGAAGGCCATTCGATAAGTTCCATAGGCCCTGTCGGAAGTATAATTTTATTCAGCAGGAAAACGATAGAGGCGTTGGATGGGCATACAATCCTTACATCTTCTCAGTCAGCGACGTCAGTTGCGCTTCTGGAGATTATACTTGCAAAATCTTTTAAGGTAAAATGCAATTTAAAACCTGCAAAGCTGACTCAAGGCTCCATGCCGTCAGATATTGAGGCATATCTGCTGATAGGCGACGATGCCTTAAGGGCGGTTAAGTATTACAGGACAAGGGCTATTAAAAAGACTTTTTTTATTTATGACCTCGGTGAGCTGTGGCATAAATATACAGGCCTTCCGTTTGCCTTTGCATTATGGATTTATAAAAAAGACTGCTGTAAAGAGAAGATGGAACTTGTTGAAAAATTCAAAGATGATCTGAATAAGGCAAAGAAGCTCGCATTAAAAAATTTTAAAGAGATTGCCTCAAAATCTCCTCTCAGAAACGTTTTAACAGAAGACGAACTCATAGCCTACTGGAAAAATGTCTCCTATGCCTTTGGAGCTGAACATAAAAAAGGTTTTGAGTTGTTCAGAAAATTATCGGAAGAAATGGGG
>CAKKPR010000370.1 GCA_919901705.1 Thermodesulfovibrionales bacterium
CGGGTAAAACCCGTTTATATAAATCTTATAACACAAATTCTTAGTAGGAGGTGAATGTTTAAATGTTTTTGGTAACAGTAGATGCGGAAAAGTGCGAAGGTTGTGAGGAATGCGCTAACAATTGTCCTGTTGCAGTATTTAAGATGGAAAATGGCAAGGCGAACCCGTATCAGGCAGACCTGTGCGAAGGTTGCGAAACCTGTGTAAGTGTTTGTTCCTCAGGGTCAGTTACTCTCAAAGAGATGTAAGCTTTTCTCAAGTAAAATTGAAGATAAAAAAAGGGAGCAGAATTTTCTGTTCCCTTTTTTATTCGCAGGATGCGTTGATAGAGTACTTTTGAGAAGGCAATTAAGATTGACCCGTCCAATAAGAGGGCAAGTGAAGGTCTCCAAAAGGGTCAGGACTGAGGCAGCTTTCCTTGTAAAATATTTACTCTTTTTTTAATTTATTGGAGAAAATTGCCTTTCTCAGGTCATCAATCTTATGCTGAACATCATTCAGTTCTTCTCTTAATTTGTCGCCATTGAGTTCAGATATCCTCGTTGCCTTGGTTAAGAGAAAAACCCCAAGCTCTGACACCTTTTCAGGTATGCCGCTGACACTTGTCTCGCCTTTCATATACTTGCTGCCCCTCGCATTAGCAAGGGATATCAATTCCTTAAGCTTTTCGTCCATGTTGTTTCCCTCCGGGATGAACTATTAAGAAGATTATCAGATTTAGTTAAGGTAATGCAACAGGGAAGCCCTTCTTGATTATGAGTAAAGCAGATAAGCTTTGACGCCGGCATCATTAACTATTATAATTAAACCCATGGAGAATTTTTTGAGGGTGCTGCTGAATACGTTTATTCCTATCTTTGTGGCAATAGATATCTTTGTTGTCCTGCCTATATTTATCTCTATAACAGAGGATATGTCAAAGGCCAGAAGGCTGACAGTGGTCAGAGAATCCATACTCACGGCAGTAGTGGTTAGCCTGGCGTTTGTTGCAGTAGGGGAAGCAATTTTCAGGATACTCGGTATTACGGCCAATGATTTCAAGATTGCCGGGGGGATTATCCTTCTTGTTTTTGCAATCCTCGATGTAGTAAAGCATAGCGAAGAGAGGAGAAGGCCTACCGGCAAGATGGGTGTTGTTCCTATTGGAGTTCCATTGATTGTGGGACCTGCAGTGCTTACTACTCTTTTAGTGCTTGTTGACCACTATGGTATTTTGCCGACGCTAATGGCCCTGATATTAAACCTGATTATTGTATATCTTTCTTTCATTAATGCTGATGCAATCACAAAATTATTCGGCCGGGGAGGTGTTGCTGCAATATCAAAGATAATGGCCATACTACTTGCTTCAATAGCTGTAATGATGATACGGTTAGGAGTTACAAACATTATCAAACACTGAAAACATGATTTGCAGGGCATAATATTTTCGCTCATTTCAAATACTATGCCCTGCATGTTTTTAATTTATGAATGCAGATTAGAAGGGAAATTTTACTATGCTTTTGGGAATTATTGCCGACACGCATGACAACCTGCCCATGACCAAAAAGGCAGTTGAGCTTTTCAAAGACAGGAAGGTTGATTATATGATACATGCAGGTGATTTCACATCGCCGTTTACATTGAAACTGTTCAGCGAACTAAAATGCAGGTATGCAGGGGTATTCGGCAACAATGACGGCGATAAACTTCTTTTGCAGGAAAGGTCAGGGGGCAGTATCAAAAATCAGCCTCTTATGCTGACACTTGATGGTAAAAAAATAGTAGTAGTTCATGAACATCATACGGTTGATGCACTTGCAGACAGCGGACATTTTGACGTTGTTATTTACGGCCATACACACGAGCCCCTCGTAAAAAAGGTGAATACCTCGCTGTTAATCAATCCAGGAGAGGTCTGCGGATGGCTCTATGGCAAACCAACAGCGGCTCTTTTAGACCTGAACAAGATGGAGGCAGAGATTATCGAACTTTGACTTTACCCCGTTAGAAGGACGAAGGTCTTCTAACGGGGTTTACTCCTTGAAAACAATTGCCTTGATTTTTTCTTTTCTGCCTATGTCTTCAGCCAGTTTTGAAGCCTCTTTCCTGTTTTCGAACTTGCCGATTAAGACTCTGTAAATTATCTCTTTTTCTTTTTGCGCCTTGCTTGTAAAGGCATCATAGCCTTTGTCCTTATACTGGTTTGTCAATGCAGCTGCATTAGCCTCGTTTTTAAATGCCCCGACCTGAATATGGAAAGCTGCTTTGGCTGACGGCTTAGCCTCAGGTTTGGGGGTAGACGCAGTAGTTGATGGTTTAACTGCGAGTATCGGTACAGGAGCAGGTTTGTCTACTGGTTTGGCAACAGGCGCCGGAACAGCCTTAGTCGCAAGTACAGGAGCAGCAGGTGTCTGTGCAGGCGCAGGTTTACCCGCTTGCTGAGAGGTTTGCTGTTCCTGAGAGGGAGTGGCTTTAGCAGTCTCCTGTTGAACAGGCTGGGCCGGCTTAACAGCAACCAATGCCTTGGGTTTTAGTCCGGGCAACAGGCCTTTTTTATAAAGTATAATTCCTGATGTGCCAAGTATGATAATGATTACAACGCCGGCAATTATTGGTACTAATAGACTGTTTCTCATTCCTCTCCTCCTTATGTTTTTTTTCAGCACGTAAGTCCTTTCGCGCTCTCCGCTTATTCCCTCATCAGATTTTTTACCCGGGGTATGTATATAATCAGTTTTTTCTTCTTCCGCATCACTTTTTATCTGTTTGGTCAGAGTCTTATCATCGAAAGAGTGAATATCTTCTTTCATCGTTACCAGGGTCTTATCAGCAAAATCCATATCTTCCGGTGTCTTTACTGCGGTTCTGTCTGAAAAATCTGCTTCTTCAGAAACCTTCTTTCCAAAGTCAGGCATCACGGGTGGAAACTCAGGCATTTCCTGTCCTTTTATTAATGTCTCTTCTTCCGGATTGAACCCTGAATCCTCTTCCGCTTCAGATTGCTCAAATTCAGTTCCGGGCTGGACATCAAAAGATTTCATGGAAAGGATCTCCCTGGTCTTTGAAACAAGTTCTTCAGGGCTGAAAGGTTTTTTAAGCGAACCAACAATGCCGTATAAGGCAGTATAACGCGGGTCTGTAGCTCCTTCAAAGGTTGAAAGTACGACAATGGGAATGTTCTTGAGGGATTTCGTACTATGGATTGTCTTGCAGACCTCAAGACCGCTTGTGCCGGTCATTGCAGGATTTACAAATATCAATAAGGGATTAATTTTTTTTGCCATTGTGAGGCCAATGTCCCCGCTTTGGGCTGTGAAAACAAGATAGTCTTCAGATTCAAGGGTTGACACAATCTGTTGTGTAGTCTCTGTGTCGGTATCAATTACAAGGATTGTTTCACCTAACATAATAAATTACTCCTTAATTAAAATAGATTAAGGTTAAGAAGATGCTTAGGTTAAGAAAACCGTTTTAATCTTAGCTCTTAGCCTCAACCTTAACCTTTATTATTAATTTATAGCGGTTCCCAGTATTTTGCAGGCATATCCTGTGCCAGTTTGAGCGCACCGTTTGAACCTGAAAACAGAGGATCCTCCACACAAGTTACATTGCAGGGGCCGTACTCTTTCAATGCATTCTGCAGATATTCACGTAAGCCCCTGATCAGGCTGCCGCCGCCTGCAAGCACGATATTGTTTTTTATCTTTACCTGGAACTCCGGGTCAAACCTTGCTATCATCTCGGTGGTTGTTTCTACCAGCGCCGGCAGGATGCTTTCACATGCGCGTTTGACCTCATTTTTAATGTCATGCATAACAGGCTTACCGTCAACCGGGATTTCTACACGAATATCTTCGGATATTTCCCTTACAAAACTGTATTGCTCTTTGAACTGGCGGACCATATTTTTGTTGAACTTTGAATTAGGGTACTTCTCGGTCAGATAACTGTAAAGCTGCTCGTCTATGTAATCCCCGGCAGTCAATATCGTTTTCTGGTCCTCTTCTGATGGTATAGTGCCGTGCATGATACATAAGTCAGTTGTGCCGGCGCCTATATCTATTACCAGCGAATTATTGAGCAGGTTCATTCCGTAAGCTACTGCAAACGGTTCTGAGACAACCATAAGTGAATGTGCAAATTCTGATACAGCCTTTCTGATTGCAAGCTTGTTTACCTTAAGCGTATCGGCGGGCACTCCCACTACAGCATATATCTTCTGCTCAGGCTGAGGTTTTGCAAGTTCAATAAGATGTTTTATTATTTCTTTAACCGCCTCTTCGCTTTTTTCGATGCCTTCTTTTATTACCCCGTGTTCGAGAGGCCTGCAAAGGTCAAGTGAGAGCCGGTTCTTGAGGGCCTCTGCTCCGAAGAGGACGGGCTTTCCTACTACCTGCAAAGAGATAAAGTCTTTGGGCCAGCCTACATAGCTTTCTATCCATTCCCTTGTGTTATTGCTTGCAGAGATTGAACTTCTCGATGTCCCGAGGTCAATTCCTACGAATAAGATGTTACCTTCTCCCTGAGCTTCTTTTTGCTTCATAGCTTACCTCTCCTTTATTTAGATAATCCAGTATGCCAGCCTCGAGATAACGCGCAATATTTTCTCTGTGGCTTTCAGTATTAAGTTCTATCTCTTCCTCTCTGTTACTGAGGCATGAGACCTCTGCCAGGACAGCGGGGACATCTACTCCCAGCAAGACAATAAATGGCGCTCTCTTGACGCCAAAGTTATAAACATTTGCATTTTGTTTTTTGCTGTTCAGGAAAAGATTTTTCTGTATAGAGGCCGCAAACTCTTTAGATTCCTGGAGTTTCAGTGTCTCCCCTATTTTCCCTATTATTTCTTTAAAGTCGCTCAGTCCATAATGTGAGCCTGCATTTTCCTGTTCGGCAAGTCTTAGTGTTTTGTCATCAGCAGACGGCCCGAAATAATAAGTCTCAATGATATTTATGGGCTTGGAAGGCAGGTAATTCAGGTGTATGGATATGAAGAGGTCTGCCCTGCTTGAGCGGGCTAATTCCACCCTTTGATTTAATGGGAGAGTTGTGTCTTGTTCACGTGTAATCAGGATATTATAACGGCCGTATTTTCTAAGCCGCTCCCTCAGTTTTTTTGCTATATCCAATGTGATATCTTTTTCTTTGGTCCCCATTGTGCCTGTAGTGCCTGAATCGGAGCCGCCGTGTCCGGGGTCTATCATAATTGTCTTTACCTCCAGACCGAACATGCGGCTTAACGGCATTTCCTTGCCTCCGAGAAAGGCTGCATAGTCCGAAGGCTTGACCGGTTTTTCCGCTGGCAGGGAAGACGGTCTTTGTGTTATGAGGCTTGCTGTTGTCTGTTTTTCCGGGAACAAAGGAAGCTTCAGATAGTTCCCGTTTACTAAAATACTGAGAAGTGTTATAGAGAAAAAAAGAAACATTTTTTTAAAAAAGACAGGCGCCCTGCCTGCGAGGATGACGGGATTTTTCCCGATTATTCTCAGATTGTCTTCATAGACGCCCCTGAGAATGGCCTTCCTCACTTTCAGCTCTCTTTTTTTAGGGATCATGAATAACATAATAGATAGCATCACTTTACCAATTTATTCAAAAAAATTCAATAATATTAACCGAAAAATGGACATAGAAAGTTGTCATTGCGAGTGAAACGAAGCAATCCCGCCTTTTGCGATGAGATTGCCACGGTCGAAACGACCTCGCAATGACAGATAATTTAAATAGTTATAGTCCTATGTCTATTTTTCGGAGCATATTTAAGGCTTGTTTTTATGCCGGGGTTTGCATCTCTTTTTTCTGGGGATTTATGACCCATATACTTCCAAAATCTTTTTCCTGATAGGCCCTGACCAGGCCGAGCCTTATCAGTTCAAGGAGTGCGATAAATGTGACAATTAACTGAGGCTGTGTCCTGTCTTCTTTGAAAAGGTCTTCAAATCTTATTGTGTCCTGATTTTCAAGCATCTCCATTATTAGAGATATCCTGTCTTTTACAGTCAGAGTCTCTCTTGTTATTTCAACAACCTCCGGCGGCGCCTTATCCAGCATGCCCTTGAATGCGCCGAGGAGGTCAAACAGGTTTACATCAAAGAGATACAGTTCTCCTTCTTCTTCTTTTTCTGTCTCAGCCTCTTTTTCTTTTACAGGTTCCCTGCGGAAGATATTCATCCACTCCTCTTCTTTTTCCCTTAGGCCGAGCGCAGCGTCCTTGAATGCCTGATATTCAAGCAGCCTCTGTACCAGTTCAAGCCTTGGATCCTCCTGCTCCTCTGCGGGAGCCTCTTCATCAGCCGGAAGCAGCATCCTTGATTTAATATGAATAAGTGTTGCGGCCGTAACAAGGAATTCACCTGCAATTTCAAGGTTGAGTTCTTTCATTATTTCGATGTATTGGAGGTACTGGCCGGTAATCAAGGCAATGGGTATGTCATAAATATCCAGCTTATTTTCTTTGATGAGGTGCAGTAAAAGGTCAAAGGGGCCTTCAAATACAGGGATTTTTATATTATAAATATCTTCCATCGGCTAAGGTGGTCTATATTATAACAGATTAAAAATATAATCAGGAAATATTTTGGCGGGCAGAGCAGAGCCCTGATGCAGCCCTTTTTTATTGGTTTTGCAGGCAAATAAATCCCTCAGATTTTAGTCCCGGCACAGTTTTTCTGGCGCTATCCTGATAGCCCTGTCAGTTTTTGCTTGCATAATAGGCGCTAAATTTAGTATAAATTCCATTAGTGAGAGCGCATGTAAAGAAAACCATCTATT
>CAKKPR010000371.1 GCA_919901705.1 Thermodesulfovibrionales bacterium
CAACAGGTTCCGGATTTTTATAGGGGCTATGGTTTTTGCAGCTCTATTATTCTTGATTGCCTCAGTGATAACCAATCACAGATATTTCAGAAAATTCGATAACGTGCCTTACCCCGAAGGAGCTGTAAAATTTATAAAAGATAAAGAGATAAAGGGGAATATGTTTAACCTTCATGGCTGGGGCGGCTATATAGTGTGGGAACTCTTTCCGCCTGTCAGGACATACATAGACAACCGATTTTTTTACAGAAAATTTTTTGACGAATACGAAAAAATATTATCAGGAGAAATGGAGTGGCAGTATCTTCTGAATAGATACAAAATTAATATTGTGCTCTTAAATTACAGCCCTGCTGAGGATATCAACCTCAGAGACCATCTCTTCAGGAGCAGCGAATGGAGGCTTGTATACTGGGATGATTACAGCCTGCTCTATCTTAAGAACGAAGCCGGGTTTAAAGATATAAATGATGAATATTCGGTGCGTATTGTTAATCCGGATACATATCGCTTCAGGCCTTATGGTCTGGAAAGGACTATTCTTATGTCCGCGTCCGAAGAAGTGAGAAGGAATATCAAAAACGCGGAGGATTCGTGGACTGCCAGATTCATACTTGGGAACATCATGTATTCTTTGGGAGATGCCGGGGACGCCATCGCTAATTTTAAGGATGCGCTCCGGCTGTCGCCTGGGCAATCGCCGGCAATATATTTCAATCTCGGGCAGGCATATATGGCAGCAGGCAGTCTCCAGGGTGCAGAAGAATCATTTAAAAAGGTGATCAAGCTTGAGCCTGTGGAAGAGGCATATCAGGCGCTCAGGAGGGTTTATCTGATGCAGGGGAAAAATAAAGAGGCTGAAGTTATTTCTAAAAAATATTTAAGGGAAAAGTAAGCAGGAGATGAAAGCTCAGACTGTTGTTTTCAGAAGGGGCATTACATTTATTTTGGTGCTTGCGGTTGTGCTGGCTGCTCATGGGGTTGGAATATTCAATGGATACACATGGGATGACAGATATCTTATACCTAAAGCGGAGAAAATTTCATTTTCCGGCAAGATTTCAGATATTTTTATGGACAGAGAAGCCGGGAGTTCAGGAATCGGCGGGTCGTATTATCGCCCTCTAAGGACTATACTTTTTGTAATTGTAACATTCCTGCCCGGACCGCACACAGTATATCTTCATGCATTATCAATCTTCCTTCATGCGTGCGTATCTTTTATGATTTTCCAGGTGATATCGTTAATATCAAAACAAAAATTGTTTCCACTTCTTGTTGCCTTGATATTTGCAGTCCATCCCGCTACAACTGAATCTGTTGCAGGCATATCCAATGTAAAGGAGATTCTTGCAACATTATTTACTCTCATATCGCTCTATTGTATATTCATGATTTCCACATCAGACAGACAACATGCAAGATATTCTTATATCTTATCGCTTTCAACTATTATGGGCCTTTTTTCTAAAGAAACTGCATTGGTAATTCCTCTTATAGCGGTTGCAGCATTAGTAATATACAGGCAAAATGCAAGACGAATGCTTATATATTGTGTTTCCCCTGTTATTGCAATAACCGTTATGTACTTATTGATGATATTTTATGTGTCGCCGGGACAGGAAGGTGGAGAATATATATTGGGCAGTCCATTGATATCCATTTATACAACTGCATCCGCATTCATAAAGTATTTTGAGATTATATTCTGGCCTGTGCGATTATCAATCAGGCATGATATTGAATGGATAACCTCGCCTTTTCATCCGCATGTCGCAGCAGTGGCTATTTTTATGTTTGGGTTAATGTTATTTGCATCCATTTTTATTAGGAAAGAGGATTACAGGGCAATGCCTCTGATGTTTTTTGTGATAACGCTTTTTCCTATTGCCAATGTTATCCCTATAATTGGGCATGTTATGTCTGAGAGGTATATATACATGCCGCTGGCTGCCCTTTGTATACTCATCGGGGTTTTTTTAGGCGGCGACAAATTAAAAAGGCTTATATTGCCTGTAGTATGCATACTGATAATTGCATTGTCGTCTCTGAGTTTAATGAGAACACTTGAGTGGAAAAATGACAGAACTCTTTTCGAAAGCGCAGTTAAGATTGCGCCAAATTCACTTGTCGTAAGGTGGAATCTATATCGGATATATCTTGAAGATGGGGAATATCAGAAGGCGAACGATGAATATAATGAGATGGTAAGAATAAACATGTCTGTTACAAAAAAATATGCAGGCTTTGCCGTTAAGAAGGAAACGGAGGGAGATTTTAAGGGCGCTGAAAAAATATGGAATAAAGCTGAATACAGCGCCTCGGGAAATTCAGAACTGCTTGAATATGTGCGAACACTGAGACACAGAAAGAAGTTTTGATATCTCAGAAGAAATATGGTTGTAGTGTATCTAATATGGGCCTATCACAAGACGGAGGAAAGCGTTAACCGTTATCCGAAAAATAGACATAGAACTATAAACGCTTGAATTACCTGTCATTGCGAGAACCCGAAGGGTTCGTGGCAATCTCATCGCAAAAAGTGAGATTGCTTCGTTTCACTCGCAATGACAACTTTCTATGTCTATTTTTCGGCGTTATAACTAATTGACTTGGTTATGCCTGTTCTGGTAATTTAAGAAGCGTGTAAAAAAACAAAAGGGGAAATAGTTTCAATAGTTACAACAGTTTCAATAAAAGAAAAGGGTAAGAAGTTGCAATAGTTTCAAGGTGTAAGATATCCCCTCCAATCTTTTTGACAAAAATAACTTAATTGTGATAACCTTTTTGCATGAAGATGTTAAGTCTATCAGC
>CAKKPR010000372.1 GCA_919901705.1 Thermodesulfovibrionales bacterium
CATATAGAAGTTCCATGCATAGCCAGTATAGACCTCGCCGCCACCGCCCACAACGACGCGCCATGCACTGCCCGTACCGTAAGCACCGTGAGACGACGACCAGTAATTGCGGTGCACATTGATGAATGGATGTCCTGTTGGTATGGATGGGTTGTATTTTGAACGGTCAACAAGACTAAAAAGCTCTTTTCTGTTGGGTAATCTCCAATCATTGTGACCAAGATAATTATTCGTATTCAGGCATGCAACATAATCAAGGGCCTTCTGCCACGTCTTTAAGGTTTTAGGACTGCAAGTGCTCGGCCCCGGAGCATTGGCGTCCTTTGTCCACATCAGGCCTGTGAGATTATCGGTCACCGTCTTATTGCCGTTGTCGGTAAATCTCGGAGAAGGCCACGCAACGCCCTTCTGCAGATCTCCGTCATCGCCTGCGGCATATTTGGTTGTCTGCCCGGTCTTCCAAATTACCGAATTACCCAATGACCCAGACTGTCCGGCTCGCACTGGCCACACGTAGTAGATGACCGACTTACCGCTGCCGTCCACTAGGCCAACGCTCATATCGACGTTCCATGCATTGCCCGTACTGTCCGCGCAGGTAGACGACGACCAGTAATACTGCGACTGCACATTGGTAAAGCCTTGACTGTTCAGCCATGTGGCAGTATTTGACTTCTCTGCATTAACAAGACTTTCAAGCTCGTTGACATTGGGCAAGCGCCAGTCTGTGTATCCGCATAATCCCCCGCTGCTGTTCAATGAAGCCACATAATCCAATGCCCCCTGCCATGTTTTTGTTCCATTCGGCATATTGCCGTTCTTTGACCACATCAGCTCTGTAAGGTTATCTGTTACACAATCGCCGCTGACTGCAAACCTCGGACCTGGCCACGCCGTGCCCTTCTGCAGATCTCCGTCATCGCCTGCGGCATACTTGGTTGTCTGCCCTGTCTTTGGCAGTTGAACTTTGTCTGCAAAGGCAGTGGTTGATGTAATAAAAAGTACCACAAGCATAATTGGAATTATTTTTCTGATCATGTTAATCTCCTTTCAATTAATGTTCCCAGCACAAAAGAAATGTGTATAGCTGCAAATAGAGTTAATATGTTGGGACTTTTCTGAAAGTGTATTGAAATCTGCACGCAATAGCAGATGAGGAATTTTGCTTTTTGCAGAGATGTTTTTAAAGGTACTTACCCCGGTTCCATGAAATGAAGCGTATCAGAGCCTTTCTTTTAATGTCAAGCAGATTTTAAACAGATAATAACAACCGCACCTGACATTTCGCGCTTTCACGGAGTGACTCTCCACTAACGCTGCCAGAAGGCTGGAAGGGCAGAAATGCAATAGCTTAAAACCTACTTCACATTAAACCTGTTCATCGCCTTTGAAACACCTTCGGAGATAATCATGGCAACGGCATCTGCTGCGCGTTTAATGGCATCCTTGATTAATGGGAGTTCATCCCTTTTGAATTTCCTGAGCACATAATCTTCAGCCAGCATCCCGATTTCCCTGCCAATGCCAATTTTCACTCTTATAAATTCCTTTGTGCCGATATTCTGGATTACTGACTCTATTCCCCTGTGCCCGCCCGAGGAGCCATCCTTTCTAATCTTTAGTTTCCCTGTTTCCATATCAAGATCGTCATGGATCACTATCAGATTTTCAGGAAGAATATTATGTCTCTTAAGAACGTCTCTTACAGCGAGGCCGCTGTTGTTCATAAACGTCAAAGGCTCTATGAGGAAAACACCATCTCCTTCCATAGAGCCTTTTCCTGTCAAACAATCTCTCTTTTCTTTTAAATCTATATCAAGAAAATCAGCAATTGTATCCAGCACCATAAAACCAAGGTTGTGCCGGGTCTTTGCATATTTACTGCCATAGTTGCCGAGTCCGACTATAGCCCACAACTATTTTTTATCCGCCTTTCCTTTTTTCTCTGATTTCTCTGCTCCCTTTTCTTTTTTCTCTGCCTTCTCCGCTCCCTCTTCTTTTTCTTCTTTCTTGCCTTTCTTTACGAGCTCCGGCTCTACCATTTCAGGAGCAGCTGCCACAACACCTTCAGCAGGCGCTGCCTCTTCTTTCTCAACGGCAGGGGCAATAACATTGACAATAACCTCATCAGGCTCTGTAAGCAGCTTTATCCCCTCTCCGATACTGATGTCCTTGACATGTACAGCCTGGCCTGTCTCAAGCTTTGATATATCAATCTCAAAATGGCCGGGGATCTTATCAGGAAGACATTCGATTTCTACCTCCCTGAGCACATGCTGCAAGATGCCGCCGTCACGCTTGACACCAATCGGTTCACCAAGTGTCATAACGCGCACATTCACGGTTACCTTCTCTGTCAGAGAAACCTCAAAAAAATCAGTGTGCAGGATATCTCCTTTTAACGGGTCCAGCTGAAATTCCTTAAGGATTGCCAGCTTCTTATCACCATCCGAGAAGTTGAGGTTAACAACTGTGTGCTCCCCTGATGTAGCGTCAATAAATTCTGCCATAGCCTTTTTTGAGATAGATATCGGAAGCGAACCTCCATCCCTGTAAATAACCGCCGGTATCATCCCCTGTCGCCTGAGCGACCTGGCAATGCCTTTTCCGGCCTTATCTCTTTTTTCTACGTTTAGTGTAGCCCTTTCCATCTATTCCTCCTTTACCCCCCGATAATATCGGGGTTTATACAAAAAGCGAACTTATCGAGGATTCTTCATGAATCCTTTTTATGGCCTCACCGAGCAGAGGCGCAATGCTCAACACCTTGAGCTTTTTACATTTTTCCTTTTTACTGTCCAATGGTATCGTATTAGTGACAATCAGCTCCTCTATAACTGAATTATTAATCCTGTCTATAGCCGGCCCTGAGAGCACAGCGTGTGTGCATGCCGCCAGCACTTTTTTGGCGCCTTCCTCTTTAAGCGCAGATGCAGCCTGAGTGGTTGTACCTGCCGTATCTATTAAATCATCCAGTATAATCGTCTCTCTTCCCTTAACATCGCCTATTACATTCATCACCTCTGATACATTTGCCCTCTCGCGCCTTTTGTCTATAATGGCCAGCGAGGCATTAAGCCTCTTTGCAAAGGCCCTCGCCCTCTCCACACCCCCGGCATCAGGGGAAACTATAACAAGGTCTTTAAAATCACATTTCCTTATATACTCAAGCAGGACAGGCGATGCATAGAGATGATCAACAGGGATATTGAAAAATCCCTGTATCTGGCCTGCATGCAGATCAACCGTCAAAACCCTGTTCGTCCCGGCAACGGTTATGAGGTCAGCCACAAGCTTCGAGGATATTGGAACCCTCGGCTGGACCTTTCTGTCCTGCCTTGCATATCCATAATAAGGGATGACCGCGGTTATCCTTCCTGCAGACGCCCTTTTCAGGGCATCGATCAGCAGCAGGAGTTCCATAATGTTGTCATTAACAGGAGTGGATGTTGACTGCAAAACAAATATATCCGATCCCCTTACATTCTCATCTATCTGAACCATAATCTCGCCATCGCTGAACGAAGTTATTGTTGTTTCGCATACAGGTATTCCGAGATATTCGGCAACCTCTTTTGCAAGGCCCTTGCTCGCATTCCCGGTTAGAAGTTTTATTCCATTATGCATTTCCCCTCCATTTTCAGTGACAGTACCTTGTGTTAGTGTTCAGTTCTCTGACACTGAAAACTGACACTTATCACTCACAAATTTTGCAAAGCAAAATCGAACTGGGGCGGGAGGATTCGAACCTCCAAATGGGAGATCCAAAATCTCCTGACTTGCCGTTTGTCGACGCCCCATATAATATAGTTCAAATAGTTTAAACAGTTTAAGCAGGTCAATTCCTTCTTAACCTTTTTGAACTTCTTAACCTACTTCACCTATATAATTGTTTCAACAACCCTGCACCAATTGGGCTTCATTGCCCCGGCAGCCTTTTCTGCTGCTCCCCTGCTGTCAAACACGCCAAAGACAGTTGGCCCGCTTCCGCTCATTAAAGAAGCCCGTGCCCCGTTTGCAAGCGTCCTGTCCTTCAGTTCGCCTATAACCTGAAATTCCCTGATAACAGGGATTTCAAGGTCGTTTTTCATCATAACAGCAATGGATTTAAAATCCTGCATATCGAGGGCTTGACTGAAAAGTTTAATATTATTCTCTTTCTTTGTCAACTCCGGCAGTAACCCGGTTTCGAGTCGCAACGACCTGTTTATCGCTGAATAGGCCCATTTTGTTGATACACTCAGATCGGGTTTTACAAGTAGAATAATGTTAGGGGTATTGGCATTTAACGGCGTAACTATCTCCCCCCTGCCTTCAACTGCAGCAAAAGGCCCCTTAAAGAAAAAGGGTATGTCAGAGCCGAGCATGCCACCTAAACCTGCAAGCTCGTCTTTGCTTAATTCAAGCCCCCACAGCCTGTTCAAACCCGCCAGTGTGCATGCTGCGTCACTGCTTCCTCCTCCGAGACCGGCAGACATGGGAATCTCTTTTTTTAATGTTATAACTGCACCCTTTTTGACTGACAGCCTTTCTTTCATAAGAATTGCTGCCTTATAAACAAGGTTTTCTTCTAATGATATTTCAGCATCTGTTATTATCCCGATTTTTTCCGACTGTTCGAACGTGAGATAATCATAGAGAGCAACGCTTTGCATGAGACTCGATATCTCATGATATCCGTCTTCTCTCTTTCGCAGGACTGATAGAAACCAGTTTATCTTTGCAGGTGTTTTAAGGGTGAACATAAGATAGCTTTCAGCTATAAGCTGTCAGCCTTAAGCCTCCAGGGTATTTGCTGATTGCTGAGGGCCGGGCGCTTCATCATTTAATTTTTAATTTTAAATCTTGAATTTTCTTCTCTACCCTTTGCTTAAGCCCCTCTTCTTTTTCATGGAACTCGACAGCCTTCTTCCATGTATCCAGCGCATTTTGGCTATCCCCTCCGGAAAGGTATGCATCTCCGAGATGTTCATATATTACAGGGTCATTATTTATTATGTCCGCGGCCTTCCTGAGAGTTTCTATTGCCTCAGCATATCGCCCCATCTTAAAATAGACCCAGCCCAGACTGTCAACTATATAGCCGCTGTCAGGTTTTAAATCAAGCGCCTTTTTTATAAGAGATAATGCCTCTTTCAGATTTATGCCTTTATCTGCATAACTGTACCCCAGGTAATTAAGCGCCTCAGAATGCTTGGGATTTATCCCGATTGTGTGCTTCAGAAGTTTTATCATCTCATCAAATCTGCCTGCCTTTTCATACAATACCGCCATATTAAAATTCAATTCCGTGTCATCAGGGAAAAGCCTCAGGCCCTCTGAAAATACTGTCTCTGTCTTCTTGTAGTCCTTCAGCTGCATGTAGCTCAACCCCAGGTATACATATATCTCAGGCTTGCCTTTCTCAAAACTTAATATCTCCTCATATATCTTCGCTGCCTCATCATTCAGTCCGTCCTTTGAGTAGATAAATCCAAGATGGAGAAATGCATTTATGTGCTTGGGGTTCAGAGATACTATCTTCTTGAACTCTTCCAGCGCCTCTTTATACCTATCTATTTCCTCAAGGGTAATCGCCATGTAGTATCTGGCGGGTATATCCGTCGGTTTGGCCTCAAGGACAATCCTGAACTCTTCTATTGCCCTTTCATACTGCTTTTCTTCGATATAGAGGAAGCCTAATCTCCTGTGCACATCCACATTCGCCGGTTCCTGAAGGCTCATCTTCCTGAGCTGTTCTATGGCCTTATCAACTGTTTTCCCTTTGAGATAAATCTGTGTGAGCCGCTCAAGTGCAATGGTGTTGTGAGGGTTAATCTCCGTGCTTTGCCTGTAATATTCCTCTGCCTGTTTCAGGTCTTCCTTTATTTCGCTTATTATTCCAAGGTTAACGTAAGCAGTATCAAAATTAGGTTTTATCTCAACCGCCCTCTTAAAATATTCCGCAGCTTTATCATAAGCCTCCAGATCTATATTTATGAGGCCGAGATAATACAGCCCCATGACATTATCAGAATCTATCTTAAGCAGGGACTCAAGAACGGCGATTGCTTCGTCATTTCTGCGTTTTGCGGCATACAAAACAGCCAGGTAGAGGTATGCATCATCCTGCGCCGGAGCCAGTTTTAGAACCTTCTCAAAAATTTTTATTGCCCTGTCGGTATTTTTCTGGCTGTTATATAACTCGCCAAGAAGCATAAGAGCAGGGACATAATCAGGATTTATCCTCACCGTCTCTTCCGCCATAGTAATGGCGTCTGAAATCTTGCCTGTCCTCAACAGCATGGAACTCATCTGAGTCCTTATGTAAGAAGATGCCGGATCTGTTTCGAGAACCTCCGAATAGTATTTTAACGCATCTTCCCACCTGCCGGAAATCTCCGCCTCATAACCGAGCATATAGTTATAATAGGCCTCCTTTGGAAGAGCAGGCCTTTCCGGCCGGGTCTCCGTGTGCCTTGGCACACACGAAAAAACAGACAAGACCAGCGCCACTGATAAGATTTTTTTGAACATGTTGTTATTATGACACAGAAGCAAATGACGGTCAAACAAAGGACCATCCGATAAATTCAGGAACAGATATTTTTAGGTCTGGGAGTGCTGATTTTTTGACTATACCCTTCCTGCGCCGGAAGTTTTTTGGGGCACTGGTCTATTTCATTTCATCCGATAGCCTGTCAATCCAGTATCTTGGTTTTCTGTGAAGGTGAGCAACAGCGATGACAACAATTGTGTCTGAATCAATACCGTAAATAATTCCGTAAGGGAAACGGGTAAGCAGGCAGCGCCTGAGTTCAGGTTCTACATCAGCACATGAAAGGGGAAATGCTACAATTCTTCTGACTGCACGGTCAAGATCATCCAAAAACTGCGTGCCGAGACTGCGTGACTGGGAATCATACCATGCAACAGCATCATCAACCTCAAGTTGGGCGAGCCTCGAAAATTTAATCTTCATCTGCCGTGATGTTTTCTCATTACCTGTTCGTAAGAAACAGTTTTTAAATTGCCCTCTTTATATGCTTTCCATCGGCTTCTTGCTTCTTCAGCCCAAACACGGTCAATCTCAGGGTCTGGTTTATCGAGTTGCATCAGGATTGAATCAATGAGTTCAAGCTTTGCATCATCAGGCAGTGCCTGGATCTTTGCTTCAAGTTCTTTATTTTTTGTTGCCATTTCTCTCTCCTTTCACCTGTAGAATTGATTCTATTATACCAATATTAATGACAAATTCTTCAACCTGCTAATTGTCGCTGAAAAGCTTATCAAATACCCTTCCTGCGCCGGAAGTTTTTTTGGGCAGCTATATAATGTTTCGTTAAAATGAAGGACAGGCACTCGGGCTATTTATTTTTTTGCGGAGACCGTAAGCTTCCCCATTAGGTAGACAGTTGTAAAATAGAGTTTCCAGCATTTTGTTCCATATATTCAGCCGGTGTCAAGTCCCCGAGTGCATCATGGGGCCTCTGTTCGTTATAGTCTATTATCCACCAGTATGTTGTTTCACGAACTTCTGCTAAATCCCTGAACAGATACAGATCAAGGACTTCCTCCCTATAGGTACGATTGAACCGTTCGATATAGGCATTCTGATTCGGCTCTCCGGGTTGGATATACAGGATCATCATGCCTGCTGATTCAGCCCATGTAACAAGCTCACTACTGATGAATTCAGGCCCATTATCGACCCGCAGAATATCCGGGAGACCACGACTGACCTGTAGCCGTTCAAATACCCTGATAAGTCTCTTTGCCGTAAGAGAAGTGTCTATCTCAATGGCGTGGAAGCGGGAACGTTTAATGCGTACTTCTACCCATAGTCCGCAATTATGGAGTTTTCGAAATTTGCGAAATCCCCCTGCCAGCATCATGGCAGTTTGAAAAGCACCCTTTAGCTCGGAAAAAATTGAGAAACCAAAGATATCGTTTTTGACAAAATTGATAATACGCAAAAAACTGGCAAATGTGATTGCATATTGTGACTGCAAAATACTATCATTAAACAGGGAGAAATAAAGCAGGATGGAAAGAATACTTTTAGACACAAGCGGTTATGCTGCATTTAAAAGGAATGTGCCTGTAGCGCTGGAAATCATCAGGTCGGTTGAATATATAGGGGTAAATGTAGTAGTGCTTGGTGAGTTGTTAGGAGGATTTAAGGGCGGGAACAGAGAGAGAAAAAATATAGAGGAGCTTAACAAATTTTTAGACTCTCCGCGTGTTTATGTGCTTCAAATAGATGAAGAAACAGCAGAGTTTTATGCCAAAATTTATTGGGATTTAAAGAGAAAAGGAAAGCCTATACCGTCAAATGATATGTGGGTAGCAGCCTCTGCGATAAGGCATGGACTATCATTATTTACGCTTGATGAACACTTCAAAAATATTGATAGTCTTATTTTAAAGGAGACATCTTTTTGAAAGGAGGAATAATTTATGAGTGTAATGACTATTCGTGGGATTGATGATACAACAGCAAAGGTTTTAAAACAAAAGGCTAAGAAAGAAGGAGTCAGTGTTAATGCTGTTCTGCTGAAAACTCTGAGAGAATCTCTCGGACTTGAAAAAAAGAGAAGAACTATTATTTATGATGACCTTGACTATTTAGCAGGGACATGGAACGAAAAAGATTTTATAGAGTTTCAGAAGCAGATTGCTGGTTTTGAGACTGTTGATAAAAAAATGTGGAAATGACTGAACAGTTACTTTCTCCCTGCTGTCGAGTTTTCTTAAAATCGTAATTAACGAGTCGAATTTGTATGACATTTTGTTCCTTTCTGAATTGACTATATCATACCACCCCTGCCAGCATCATGGCAGCAGACAATAAAAAATCCGTTCCTGCTTTTTCCCTCTGTCATAAACAACCGGAAACCCTGCAACCTGAAGCGCTGTACATATCGGTATGCCGACCCTCTCCCTTATATCAAAGTCTTCCTCTGGTGAGGAGCCGGAGCGGTCAAACAAATAGACAGTCAAACAAATAGACTTGTCATGAATAAATTCTTAGGCTATACTACATGAGGCAAAAAAATAAAAATTCAATATTCCTTTATTTCTTATGCGAATAGAAAAAATCGAACTTATAGGATTCAAGTCTTTCTCTGAGAGAACTGCGTTCAACCTGCACCCGGGGATAACCTGCATAGTTGGTCCCAATGGCTGCGGCAAGAGCAACATAGTTGATTCCTTCCGCTGGGTCCTTGGCGAGCAGAGCGCAAAAAGCCTAAGAGGCGAGAAGATGGAAGAAGTGATATTCAACGGCTCTGCAATAAAAAAGCCCAAGGGCATGGCCGAAGTTACCCTTGTCATGTCAGGAATAGGCGATCCAACCCAGGACAACGGAGATGATTCCCTGAATATGACATCCGTCACAAGACGGCTCTACAGGTCAGGTGAAAGTGAATATATGGCAAACAAAGCCGTATGCAGGCTAAAGGATATAAAGGACCTGTTCCTTGACACAGGGCTTGAAGTCAAAAGCTACTCAATACTCGAGCAGGACAGGATAGCGGCAATACTCAGTTCAAAACCTCAGGACAGGAGATTCCTGATAGAGGAAGTCGCAGGCGTAATGAAATATAAGGTAAGAAGGACAGAGGCTCAAAACAAGCTTGAGGCATCAAGATTTAATCTCCAGAGGATTAACGATATTGTCTCTGAAGTAAAGAGACAGATAAATACCCTTGACCGGCAGGCAAAAAAGGCAGAAAGATATAAGAAGCTTTCAGCCGAGATGCGGGCAATAGAACTGAAGATTGCAAAAAAAGACTATCAGAACCTCAAAGGGTCTCTGGAAAAAATACTTGCAGAATATCATGCCCTCAAAGAGAACGAGGCATTAAAAAGGGCGGAACTCACAGGCATCGAGAATACCACAGAAAAAGACCGCATCGAACTCCTTGAAAAAGAAAAATTCCTTGGAAATATCCAGCAGGAATTCAGGGATATAGAAAAGGCAATAGCCGAGACCGAGAGATTGATTGCCGTATCAAATACCGACAGTGATAACCTGAAAGAATATCTTGTAAAACTGCATTCACAGAAAGACGAGTTTGGGACAAAAAGATCGGAGCTATCCCAAAAACAGGAAGAACTGAAGAGTATTGAAATAAAACTTTCCGCAGATATAGATGGGCTTAAAGAAGAACTTAAAACCAAGAATGACCTTATTGAGACGCTGGAAAATGAACTCGGAGAAAAAGAAAACATCGTAGAGACAAAAAGAAGAGAAATCTTCAGGATATCCGAAGAACTCAGCAATCTCAGGAATGAAACAGGCAGGATGCAGGCCTCGCTTGAGGCCTTAGAGCGGAAAGAGGCTGCATTGATAAAAGAGTCTGAAGATTCAAGAAGAACCCTTAATGAAATAGATTCATCCATAAACGACGTTGAGGGTTCGCTCAGGAATAAAAATAATGATATCCTCATGCTTAATGAAAAGAAGGGCTTGTATATCTCGGAACTCTCTTCAGCCAGAGAAAAAATAGAGAATCTCAGGAATCAATTATCAGGGACAAAGGAAGATATCGCCTCAAACATATCCCGCCTGGAATCCCTGAGAGAACTCATCCTGGATGCCCCAACCCGTGAAATTCTTTCTGAGGGATCAAATCTCCACATCATCTCATCTCTCTCGGATATCCTCAGCGTTGAACCTGAATACGAAAAGGCCGTTGAAAATGCCCTTTCAGAAAAGATTAATTCTTTTATACTTAAATCCCCTGAGGATATTGAACTTGCCATTTCAATATTAAAGGCAAAGGGCATTGGCAGGATGGCCTTCATGCCCCTTACCCCAAAAGCAGTTGAGGATGCAGCAGATGTGCCTGCAGGCATAATAGGCAGGGCAGCAGATTTCGTAAAGGTAGATGCCGGGTTTGCAGACATAGCGAAAAACCTTCTGTCCAATGTCCTGATAGTAAAGGATCTGAGAACAGCCCTTGCAATAAGAGAATCAGGGACTAAGGCATTGCTTGTAACTCTTGATGGTGAGATATCGGAACCTTCGGGGGCAGTTATCGGCGGAGAGGGCAGAGGGGTTCTGAAAAGAAAAAGAGAGATCAGGGAGATTGAGGAAATCATTGAGCAAAAGAAAATCTTCATAGCCCGCATGCAGGAAGACTTTAACAGGCTGCAACTGGGGATTACGGAGAAAGAATCAGGCATCAGGGATATCGAATCTGTAATTGTTAATACGGAAAAAGAGATGTCACTTTCCAAGCTCACTTCTGAAAACTACAGGGAAGAAAAAGAAAGAATAGACAGAAAACTTGCGTACCTCTCGATAGAACTTGAAGAGATTGCAAGGGAAAAAGAAGCGGTCAAAAAACTGCTCCTCGAAAAGGAAACCGTAATAAACGCAGGAGAATCAAAAAAACATATTACAGAAAAAGACATGTCAGACCTTCTCGCAATGATACCCCGGGAAAAAATAAATTACGAAGAACAGCGTGCGCATATAACAGACCTGAGGCTCTCAATAACATCCCTCAAGGAAAAAACCGAGTCAATACAGAAAGAGAAGGACGCTGCCGGCAGCGCTATCGAAGAACTGTTACAGAAAAATAATTCCGTAAATGACGAGATAAAGTCCGTTGAAGACCGCATATCACAGAGAGAAAAAGAGACAGGCGAACATAAAGAAAAGATTAAGGGCATGGTGCTGAATGCAGACGGACTCAGAGAAAAGATATCCGCAAAAAGAGAGACCATTGAACAGGATAATCAGAAACTCCTTTCTTATGAGCAAGGCATCAAGACGCTGAGGCATGATGTGGACTCTCTTTCAGCAAAAATATCGGAACTTGACATCGAAAAGACCGAGCACAGGATGAGAATCGAAAACCTCACCGGAAATATAAGACAGAACTACGGCGCTGAAATAGATACATTGACTGCCGAGCCTCTGCTGCCCGAAGATGAAGAACGCTTGAATGAACTGAAAACAAAGATACAGGAGCTTGGGCAGGTAAACCTCGGCACACTCGAAGAATATGAAGAACTCAGCACAAGGTACGAGTTTCTTTCAAAACAGCAGGAAGACCTTAGCAAATCCATAGCAGAGCTTGAAGAGGCCATAACAAAAATAAACAGCACAACAAAGAAAAGACTGAGAGAGGCATTTGAGGAATTAAAAGTAAAATTCTCAGAGGTATTCGTTAAACTGTTCGGAGGCGGAAAGGCCGAGCTTATCATGACAGATGAAAACAATATCCTTGAAACAGGGATTGACATCACCGCCCAGCCGCCGGGCAAAAAATTCCAGAACATCACCCTTCTTTCAGGTGGTGAAAAGGCGCTTACAGCCCTCTCGCTCCTCTTTGCAAGCTTCCTTATAAAACCGACTCCCCTCTGTATTCTTGACGAAGCAGATGCACCGTTGGATGATTCCAATACGGCAAGATTTGCAAATATGTTACGGGAACTTTCAAACACTATCCAATTCATAGTCATAACCCATAACAGGGTAACAATGGAGGCGTCTGATTATATCTATGGGATAACAATGGAAGAACCAGGAATATCAAAGGTTATCTCGATGCAGCTTAGCGAGGCATAGCGCTTTTTTCACAAAATAGTAACCTTGCGATTTATCAGTCCAGCTGTTTATCCTTCCCTATCCATGTGAGTTCAAGTTTTTGTTTTTTGTTTTTTGTTATTCATATTCCCTTACTATTCACTACTTTTTATTATGAGGCAATTCCTTTTTTGAAGACGGCGGAAGGAAGCTCTCTCCGGTAACAACCTTTCTACCGGTCTTTGCTTCCAGTTCTCGCCTTGCTTTCTTGGCAATGCCGCCACCTTTTTTACCGGCGACCTTGTTTTCATCCATGCCGGTATCAAGCATCTCTGTGCTCAATTTGATTGATAGTCCGCCCTGCTGCTGTGGGAGTCCTTCAAATAGGTCGGTTACGCTTTTTATTGCCTCAAGCTGATATTCAAGGCCGCTGTCAAATTTAAGTTTCATGCTTCATTCCCGCCCTTTTGTATCATCTGGTATTTCCAACTTCAACCGGTTACATTTTGTCACCGGTTCACTTCTACCTTTTTTCTTGCCCTTCTTTACTGCCTTTTCAATGACTTCCACCTCTTTTATCGCTTCTATAAAATGCCGTTCCACCGGTGACGGGTCGTCTAAATGCGCTTGCCGGAACTTTTCGTATTCAGAAAGAGCCGTTGCAACAGCATCGTCATGGCTGATTTTTCCGGCATGAGTCAGAAGTTGTCTTCCGCTAAGTTTTATAAAGTCATTGAGCTTGGCTATCCAGTCTTTCATATACATGGGCTTGTGTTCCAGCGCCTGAAGCTCGGCAAATTCAAGATAGGCGGTAACAATTCGGTTGAGCAGATTCAGCTCTTTTTCGTCCAGGTAGTTTTTGGCTATGACAACATCATCTTTCCTCGGTTTATTGCCCTGCCATGAGGTAAGCCCCATATTAGGCAGAGCCGAATCAACTCTTTTCGCAATGACTTCCGCGGCTGTATTGCCATGGGCTGCCCAGTGCATTTTATTCTGAATGACCCTGAAAAACTCCTTTGATATTTTAGCGTTCGGAGAATAGTCAATGCTGGTTGCATAAATATCCAGCACCTTGCGCCAGAAAACTTTTTCCGAGGACCGGATATCCCGGATACGGGCAAGCAGTTCGTCAAAATAGTTACCGCCACCCACCTGTTTAAGCCGCTCATCGTCTATGGTAAACCCTTTTACTACATACTCGCTCAGGCGCTGTGTGGCCCAGATTCGAAACTGTGTTCCGCGCAGGCTATTGACCCGATACCCCACTGAAATAATCATATCCAGATTGTAAAAATCAACCTCACGAGAAACATCTCTTACCCCTTCGGGTTGAACTATTCGGAATTTCCGAATAGTTGACGCAAGGCTCAGTTCGCCGTCTTTATAGATAGTCTTTATGTGTTCGTTGACCGTTGGAACCGATACCTGAAATAATTCTGCCATAAGTTTTTGAGTAAGCCATACGGTTTCATCCTGCAATTTCACTTGAATACGGGCTTTACCGTCTTCTGTTGTATAAAGCAAAAATGAACTTTCCACAGGCACTAAAGCTTTATTTTTTTCCGAATCCTTCTTTTTCATATCCACCCCTTACACAGTCTTAAAAAATCTAATCATCCGTTTTTATCTGCCTGATTCTAAAACATATTAAACCACTTTTCCAATATTTAGCCTTGTAGGGCAAAATATTGGAAGCATCCTTAAATCAGCTTCCATTTTATAGCAAACAATTTATTGGTTTCTATCTTCTGCTTCAGCAAGTCTTGGGCAAGCGTCTTTTTGTCTTAAAGTAGCCTGTCCCCTTATTCATATCCATATAAAGTTTTACTTCTTCCCCTCCACAATCAAAATCTCTTCAGGCGTAAGGCCGTAGAGGGCATAGACCATTTCGTCTATCTGTTTTTCGAGGGCGGAGGTGTCGGCATTAGATAATTCCCCCTTAGAAAAGGGGGATGAAGGGGGTTGTTTTTTAGCAGCGAGGATTTGGTCAACGAGGGTGATGATGGGGGCTTTTTGTTTGTCGGAGGCGGCAAATACAGGTACGGTTCCGACATACATGGGTTTGTATTCCAAAAAACCGCCAGCTCTAACAGCAGCTTGCAAGCTAATCCACCATTTACAAAGCGGTGAATTGAGAAGTGCTAAAAGATAAAGGTCATTTGTTGGAATTATATTTGCAGGGGCACTGACATAATGCGATGATGTATCAAAGGCAAACTTTGGCTCAGTAGCAAGATTCCCCCATGTGATTTTCGGCAATTCAAACTCTTTGTAATAAGCAATATTGTCCTGAATTTCATACCATTTATAAGTCCCTGGTTTACGTCCATGCTTTTGTGAAATAGTTTTTTTTGGTTCAAGGTCTTTTTTGAAACCCTGTAAATAGTGTTTTATAACTGGGTAGTTGTTAATATCAGTTCCATATCTTGTAAAAATCACATATAGCCCCGCCCATTCTGCCTTCCATTTCTTAATATCTTGTCCGCGCAACCACGGCTTGATAAGCTC
>CAKKPR010000373.1:0-18994 GCA_919901705.1 Thermodesulfovibrionales bacterium
GAACCTTTTTTCAATGCTTGCATACTGAGATGGTAATTTAGCCATAAAGCCTCCTTTGTTTTTATGAGTACAGATATTTTTTATCAGTTACCAACAGAAAATGCAAGAAGATTCTATGGGCGTGTTTTTCAGTTGAAAAGTCTGTCTGCAAGTATTATCCTTGCTTGAGAGTTGAAGGCTGAGAGCTCGAATGAAAGGATTCCTGGCCCATTATTGACAAGAATTGCTGAATATGACATAGTAGCTACAAATATAGCCACGTGGAGGAGTATAATGAAATTTGCTAATGTCAGAGAACTTAAAAACAAGACGTCCGAAATATTGAGAAATGCAGAAAAAGAAGCTGTGATTATCACATCTAATGGTAAGCCGCGGGCAATTGTCACCGCAATTTCGGAGGAGGACTTTGAGGACTACCTTCTCGAAAAAAGCGCTGCTCTTCATGACATGCTTGCAGAAGCGCAGGCAGAGTATCATAGCAAGGGCGGTGTAACTCTGGAGGATTACCTGTCAAAAAGGAAAAAGAAGAGTGGATAAGTTTCATATCGTCCTTTCACCCAATGCGAGTAAAGACCTTGACAGCTTCAGTGACAGTGTTTGTGAGAAGATTGTCCTTGCATTGCAGACACTCAAGGACAACCCTTTCCCCAGAGGAAAACTGATCAAAAAAATCCAAGGAACGAAGACGAATTATTACAGGCTCAGGGTGGACAAGTATCGTGTGTTTTATATGCTTGAAGGAAACCGTGCCGTCATTTTGCGAATTCTCGGTAAAAAAGACGTTGAGCGGTTTATCAGAAATCTCAACTGAAAGAAGGCACTTTCTGAATACTGAAAGCTGAGGGCTTAGGTGAAAGAAATTTTTGCCCATAGCGTTGAAGGGAAGCCAAAGAGCGAATGGCAGGGGCGAAAGAAAAATATGGCCGAAAAAGTTTATAATTCTTTCGCAGAGGGAAAGCAATCAAAAGGAGAATGATTGATGGCACGTAGCGCTAAAGAGAAGAAAAACCAAGCAGAAGAACCGCTGGAAAAGAAACTCTGGAAAGCGGCGGACAAGCTGCGGAAGAATATTGAAAAAGACAATCCTTCCTTAAGAGGAGTATTGCCGAAAGTGTTTGCGCAAGAGAAGCTGGACAAGCAAAGCTTGGGCGGGTTGATTGACATGATTGGAAGCGTGGCAATTGGCACTATGGAAGCCCGGAGCAAGGATGTGCTTGGCAAAGTGTATGAATACTTTCTTGGAGAATTTGCGCTGGCTGAAGGCAAAAAGGGTGGACAGTTCTATACCCCGGGCAGTGTTGTTAGGTTGTTGGTCGAAATGCTTGAGCCATACGAAGGACGAGTGTTTGACCCTTGCAACGGGTCCGGCGGTATGTTTGTGCAGAGTGAAAAGTTTGTTGAGGCGCATAGGGATTACTATAAGAAAAAGAAAAACGGGCTGTCTCTCAATCCGGCAGACCGCATCTCAATTTACGGACAGGAGAGCAACCAGACCACCTGGCGTCTTGCAAAGATGAACCTTGCCATCCGTCATATCGACAGCAGTAATGTGAAGTGGAACAACGAAGGGTCATTTCTGAATGACATGCATAAAGACCTGAAAGCGGATTACGTCATTGCCAACCCGCCTTTTAATGACAGTGACTGGAGCGGCGACTTACTTCAAAATGATGCGCGTTGGAGCGTATTGGGTCAAAAACTTCCGCCGCCGCCGAATAACGCAAACTATGCATAGATACAGCACTTCCTTTTTCATCTCGCTCCGACAGGACAGGCAGGCTTTGTATTAGCGAAAGGTTCGCTGACTACAAAAACAAATAATGAAGGCGAGATACGCAAGGCGATGGTGGAAAACGATTTGATAGATTGTATTGTGAATCTGCCGACCAAGTTATTTCTCAATACTCAAATACCCGCGTGCCTCTGGTTTCTAAGCCGCAACAAGAAAAAACGTCATGGCAAGATATTGTTCATAGACGCCCGAAATATGGGTTTTCTAATCAACCGCAGGAATAGGGATTTGGCCGGTGAAGACATCTCACTGATCGCAGGCACCTATCACAACTGGCGTACAGGCGAAGGCGAATATAAAGACGTGTCAGGCTTCTGCAAATCAGCGACGATTGATGAAGTGAAAGCCTTAAACTTCGTCTTGACCCCCGGCAGGTATATCGGTCTTCCAGATGATGAAGATGATTTCAATTTTGCGGAGAGGTTTAATGCTTTGAAGGTAGAGCTGGAAGGGCAGATTGCTGAGGAAGAACTGTTAAATCTTCGAATAAAAGAGAAGCTTTTGCAAATAAAGCTACCATCAAAAAGTGAATAGTTACAAGCTCTCTTGATTGTTATTGCACGATATGCTATAATCGTGCAATAAGAGTTGTGGCAAATGCAAATAATGCAATAGCGATATAACTGGATTAAGAAGATGAAAAGGGAAAATTCAGGTCATTACGTAACGATCAGTACAACAGGTGAAACGGTAAAGGCGTATGTTCCAAACCCCTTGCCGCCTGAATCGCCTTTGCGTATTTCAGCCGCGCTTCGCGGTGAACTTGACATGGCTTTGTTGGCACTGGGAAGGCTCGACAGTGTTTCATCCTATCTGCCTGACGCTAATTTATTGCTGTATCTTTACATCAGAAAAGAGGCGGTGCTTTCATCGCAGATAGAAGGCACACAGTCTACCCTTTCAGACCTTCTGCTTTTTGAGATGGACGCAGTTCCAGGAGTGCCGATTGACGATGTGAAAGAAGTGTCAAGTTATGTTTCGGCGTTGACCTACGGGTTAGACAAAACCCGCTCCGGCTTTCCACTTTCAAACCGTTTATTTAAAGAGATGCACGAAATACTTCTCAGCAGTGGACGCGGCAGTCATAAAAATCCGGGCGAGTTTCGCAGGAGCCAGAATTGGATCGGAGGGGACCGCCCCGGCAATGCAGTCTTTGTGCCCCCGCCTCCCAATGAAGTGCCCAACTGTATGGGAGAGTTGGAGTTGTTTCTGAATAATGAGCGCGGCATAGTCAGCGCTCTTGAAAAAGCCGCGCTTTCTCATATCCAGTTTGAGACTATCCACCCTTTTCTGGATGGAAACGGCAGGCTTGGGAGGCTGTTAATTACGCTTATACTCTGCGTGGAAAAGATCCTGACCGAGCCGCTTCTTTACTTGAGCCTGTATTTCAAAAATCACAGAAATGAATATTATGAACTTCTGCAAAAAGTCAGAATAGACGGAGATTGGGAAAGCTGGTTTGAATTTTTTATTAAAGCAGTGAGTCTCACCGCTGAACAGTCAACCGGCACGGCAAGAAGGCTGGTCCATCTTGCGGATGAAAACAGAAAGCTCATACAGGGCATTGGCCGCGTTGCAGGCTCGGCGCTGATGGTGCATCAAAGCCTGATGGTCCGTCCGTTAACGGATTCGGCCCATTTATGCACAGCCACAGAGTTGGCGCCTAATACCGTAAACAAGGTACTTAAAGCGCTGATTAAGGCCGGGATTGTAGAAGAAGTAACCGGCAGAAACAGAAACAGGATATATGTATACCGCAAGTATCTTGATGTTATGAATGAAGGGATAGAGCCGCTTTAATGGGTGAGTGGAAGGAATATAGGTTTCCTGATTTTGCAGAAATCAATCCACCTGTAAAACTAAATAAAGGTGAACAATATTCCTTTGTAGAAATGAAAGATTTGAGTGACGGACAAAAGTATTGTTTACCCAGTATAGAAAGAAAATTAACCGGCGGCTCTCGTTTCAACGAAGGCGACACTTTATTTGCACGCATTACTCCTTGTCTTGAAAACGGTAAAATATGCCAAGCAAGAGGATTAAAAGGCAGCATAGGCTTTGGCTCAACAGAATTTTTAGTTTTTAGAGGTAAAAACGGAGTCTCAGATAATGACTTTGTTTTTTACCTATCACGTTGGAATGAGGTAAGGGCGTTTGCTGAAATGAATTTCGATGGAACATCCGGCAGACAACGAGTGCCGAAGGATGCCTTTAACAACCTCTTTTTGGATTTACCCGAATTACCCGAACAAAAATCCATCGCCTCTATACTCAGCAGTCTGGATGACAAGATAGACCTGCTACATCGCCAGAACAAAACCTTAGAGGCATTGGCGGAGACGCTGTTCAGACAGTGGTTTGTGCCTGCCTGCCGCGACGTACACGGCGCAGGTAGGGAAGAGGCGGAGGCGGGGTGGGAGTCGGTAAGTCTGTATGATGCAATTGAACTGGTCGGCGGCGGGACGCCGAAGACAGAAGTGGCAGAGTATTGGGATGGAAACATAAAATGGATTTCAGCGAGAGACATTACGCCGAACCATAAGGGATTCATTGCAGAGACTGAGAAAAAAATTACAGAGCTTGGACTGGACAACAGTTCGACGAAAATCCTGTCTAAATATTCCACTGTAATTTCAGCGAGAGGTACAGTTGGTAAATACTGTTTCTTATCTGAAGATATGGCGTTCAGCCAGTCGAATTACGGCATAAAACCAAGATACAAGGATTGTTATTTCTTTACATATTTATTGACAGCCCATTCAGTCGAGGAACTCCAAGCAGCCGCTTACGGGAGCGTATTTGATACCATCACAACCAATACCTTCAAAGAGCATAAAATCACGGTTCCGACGGCGGCTGAGATACAATCATTTGAAGAAAGCATAAGACCATATTTTGAAAAGATGCTTTCAAATTGCACTCAAATCCGTAGCCTCACCCGACTACGCGATACACTTTTGCCGAAGCTGATGAGTGGGGAAGTGAGGGTGGAAAACTAAATAATGCACAACAAAAATGACTTAATCCCCCCTCACGGCGGATACCGCAATCTGAAATCCTATCAGACTGCGGCAATTGTTTATGACGCCACGGTTGTGTTTTGTGACCGCTTTATTGACAGGCGATCGCGCACACATGATCAAATGGTGCAGGCAGCGAGGAGTGGGGTGCAGAACATTGCCGAGGGGAGCATGGCTTCCGCAACTTCTAAAAAGACAGAACTCAAACTGACCGGTGTTGCCCGTGCAAGCCTTGAAGAATTGTTGCTTGACTTTGAAGCTTTTCTCCGTCAGAAGGGCTTGCGCATGTGGGCTAAGGATTCGCCGGAGGCTCTCGCAGTCAGAAAAAAATATTCGTCGGACGAGTCGGACAAGTCTGACAGGTCTGACCCTTACAGCATTAAAACAGCAACTGCTGAGGTTGCAGCGAACACTCTGATTTGTCTGGTCAATCAAGCAAGTTATCTCCTTGGGCGGCAGCTTCAGAGGCTTGAACAACAATTCCTCACTGAGGGCGGCTTCACAGAAAGGCTCTATCAGGCGCGAAGCCAGGCGAGAAAAATGAAATGAGCAAGATAACCGAAAGCGACATAGAGCTTTTCACCATCGAAGAACTCGAAAAAATAGGCTATCAATACCTTCACGGCCCAGACATTTCATGTGATGGGCTATTTGCTGAAAGACAATCTTACGGCGATATAATCCTCGTGGGCAGACTCAGAACTGCTATTCAAAAACTTAACCCTGATATTCCTGCGGATGCACAGGAGCAGGCTGTGCAGAAAGTTCTGCGTATTTATTCGCCAGACGTGTTGCACAACAATGAAACTTTCCACCAATTATTAATCGAGAAAGTAAAGATACCTTATCAGCAGGACGGCTATGAAAGAAGCTATGAAGTCGCGTTGATTGATTTCAGTCATCCGTCCAACAATGAATTTTTAGCTGTCAATCAATACACAATCATTGAGAACAATCAAAACAAGCGGCCAGATATTTTGCTCTTTATCAACGGCATTCCGTTAGTGGTGATTGAATTGAAAAATGCTGCGGATGAAAACGCGACCATAAGGAAAGCCTTTGATCAGATTCAAACCTACAAAGCCACTATTCCGGGTCTGTTTACATTCAACGCTGTTTGTGTAATTTCAGATGGAATGGAATGCAGGGCAGGAAGCATTTCGGCGGGGTACAGCCGTTATATGATATGGCCTGTCTGCGTGCGGACACGCACAGGCAGAAAAAGGGCAGGCAGTTATTATATGTATGTAATAGAATGTGATAATGGCAATTACTACATAGGTCAAACATCGGATATCGAAAAAAGATGGGAAGAACATACAACCGGGAACGCTGCGAAATGGACAAAATCATATAAGCCGGTAAAAATCATTCATTATGAAGAATTAAATACAAGAGAGGAAGCTGTTAAAAGAGAAAGTGATTTAAAAACAGGTTTTGGGAGAAAATGGATTAAGCGAGAAATAGCTGCCGGTAGAAACAACGAATATTTTTTAGGCCAAGATGAACCACAAATAGCGTCAAGGTTTATTCCACAGTTAGAAACTTTGATAAAAGGAATGTTAACCCCGGCCACATTGTTAGACCTTGTCCGCAACTTCATCGTATTTGAGAAATCAAAGAAAGAAGACCTCAAGACAGGCATCATACATATTGAGACTGAAAAGAAACTTGCAGCTTACCATTAATATTATGCAGTGAATAAGGCGGTGGAAAGCACACTTAAAGCAGCTTCCGCTAGCGGAAACCACAAGGGCGGTGTTGTGTGGCATACGCAGGGCAGCGGCAAATCCATCTCTATGGTTTTTTATACAGGCAAACTGGTACTGAGCCTTAACAATCCTACTGTTGTTGTTATCACAGACCGCAATGATTTGGACGACCAGTTGTTCGAGACCTTTGCATCTTCAAAACAATTGCTCAGACAAGAGCCGGTACAGGCAAAAGACAGGGCGCATTTGAAAGAACTTTTGAATGTGGCTTCCGGCGGGATCGTGTTTACCACCATTCAGAAATTTCTGCCGGAGGCTGGCAGGGCGGAATATGACCGGCTCTCAGACAGAACTAATATAGTTGTTATTGCTGACGAAGCCCATAGGACTCAATACGGTTTTGAAGCAGTAACCAAAGATGTAAAAGATAAAGAAACAAAGGAAGTAATCGGCAAACGTATAGCTTACGGCTTTGCCAAATATATGAGAGATGCCCTTCCGAAGGCGACATATATTGGATTTACAGGCACTCCTATTGAAAAAGATGACATCAATACCCCGGCAGTATTTGGGCAGTACGTTGACATATACGATATTTCACAATCAGTTGCTGATGGCGCGACTGTTAAGATTTACTACGAAAGCCGCTTAGCCAAGGTCAATCTGGATGAAGAAGGCAGGCGTTTAATCAAGGAGTTTGATAAAGAACTTGAAGAAGATGAAGAAATAACCGACAAGCAAAGAGCCAAAGCCAAGTGGGCAAAACTTGAAGCGATTGTAGGGAATCAGAAAAGGGTAAAAAACTTGGCTAAGGATATTGTAACCCACTTTGAGCAGCGGCAGGCTGTATTTGACGGCAAGGGGATGATAGTTGCCATGAGCAGAAGGATTGCTGTTGACCTTTACAATGAAATCATCAAGCTGAGACCTGACTGGCATAATGACGACCTGACCAAAGGAGTAATCAAAGTTGTAATGACTGCATCAAGCAGCGACGGCCCTGTAATGCAGAAGCAGCATACCACTAAAGCTCAACGCAAGACTTTATCCGATAGGATGAAAGACCCGGCTGATATTATGAAGCTGGTCATTGTGCGGGACATGTGGCTTACAGGGTTTGATGTGCCATGTTTGCATACGCTATATATTGACAAGCCTATGAGAGGCCACACCCTGATGCAGGCGATAGCAAGAGTTAACAGGATATTTAAAGATAAGCCCGGCGGATTAGTTGTTGATTATTTGGGTATTGCATCAGACCTTAAAAAAGCATTGTCCTTCTATTCTGATTCAGGCGGAAAAGGCGACCCAGCAGAGACACAAGAAAAAGCTGTTGCAGCGATGGTGGAGAAGTTGGAAGTAGTGCGCCAGCTTTTCTTTGAAGAGAGCAAGACAAAAGAAGCCATTCGTATTGCAGAACCCGCTGCTTATTATGAAGATTATCCGGGGACAGGTTTTAATTATAAACGTTTCTTCTCAGCATCCCATAAAGAAAAGCTGTCCATCATCTTACAGGCAGAGGAACATATCTTAGGTTTGGAAGACGGCAAGAACCGTTTTATCCGGGAGGTAACATTACTCAGTCAGGCTTTTGTGCTTTCCATACCGCACGAAAAGGCATTAGCTGTTAAAGATGAAGTCGCGTTCTTTCAGGCAATAAAAGCGCGGCTGGTTAAGTTTATCGGCGGCGGCACAGGCAGGCCTGATATAGATATTGAAACAGCCATAAAGCAGATAGTTGATGAGGCATTGAGTTCTGACAAGGTCATTGATATTTTTGATGCAGCCGGTATTAAAAAACCGGAAATATCTATTCTGTCAGAAGACTTCTTGTTGGAAATAAAGGGAATGAAACACCAGAACCTTGCGCTCGAACTATTGAAGAAAATATTAAATGATGAAATCCGAACCCGTTCAAAGACCAATCTGGTAAAAGGCAGGGCATTGCTTGAAATGCTTGAAACAGCTATCAAGAAATATAATAATGGCTTGCTTACAACAGCAGAAATTATACAGTTCTTAGTTGATGAAGTCGCCAAGAAAATCAGAGAGCACGATGAAAGAGAAAAGAAGCTGAACTTATCCAAGGAAGAGCTGGCTTTCTATGATGCGCTTGCGGAAAACAAGTCGGCGGTTGAAGTCCTGGGCGATGAAAAACTGAGAATCATTGCGATTGAAGTGGCAGAGAAGGTAAAGGCCAATGCAACTATAGATTGGACAATTCGGGAAAGTGCAAGAGCAAAGCTGATGGTTTTAGTGAAAAGAACATTAACCAAATACGGGTATCCACCGGACATGCAGCAAAAGGCGATTGATACAGTCTTGAAGCAAGCAGAGTTGTTGGCGGATTATTTTGTAAACGCCTAATATAAAATTCTGCCACAGATACCGCGAGGATGGAAGCCTTGAAAAAATTCCCGTCTTTTCACTTGCTTCCCGCGAGGAGTGAAACGAACTATTAAGGATTCCTTACAAGTTGAAAGGAGCCGTCGCGCCCCGCGTGGGCGCGTGGATTGAAACATTTACCGTCTTCTCCTTCATGCAATAAATTGTAAATATCTTGTAAAATGTAAATAAATCTTGTAAATTATTGTTGGAGGTGATGGAGATGGAAAGCACGGTTACAGTGAGGGGACAGACGGCGATCCCTGTGGCGATTCGCAGAAGGTATAACATTAAGCAGAAAACAAAGCTGGAATGGATTGATGATGGACATACCATAACTGTTATGCCTATTCCGAAAGACCCTATTCAAGCGCTTAAGGGAAAATTCAAGGATGCAGACCTCCTAAGGGCGCTTCTGAAATCAAGAAGAGAGGAACGGAAGCGTGGCTAAGAATTATGTGCTGGATACATCTGCATTGTTTGCCCTTACCAAAGGAGAGGATGGCAGCGACACGGTCGAGAACATTTTAAATTCAGCCAGAAAAGGGAAAGACACTGTTTATATCTCTTTTATGACTTTTATGGAACTCTACTATGTCACATGGCAGGAAAAGGGCGAGGATGCTGCTAAGGAACTGATTATACTGGCCAAATCATTGCCTGTTCACAGGGTAGATCCAACAGAGAGGATTACCTTGTCGGCAGGCAGGCTTAAGGCAAATCACAGGCTTTCGGTGGCTGATGCCTTTATAGCGGCAACAGCAATTGATAAAGGCGCTATCCTTGTTCACAAAGACCCTGAACTTGAAGTTATATCAAAATACACAGAAACCATCGCATTGCCGTATAAATAATAAAGGAAGTGAATTTGCGGTTGTTCTTCTTTATAATTTTGCCGATTCATTTGAGTCCCTCTCGTCAGAAAAGAAAATCTGGATATATATATCCATCTTTCACCAACCGGACGCTTATTGACAAGGCTTTCCCATTTCCTTACTATAAAGGTAAGGAAGTCATTCCTTACAAGGAGGTATTTATGTTGACTGCAAAGGTTACATCTAAAGGGCAGATAACCATCCCCAAAGAAGTAAGGGATAAGCTTGGCATTCAGCCAGGGGAAAGCCTTGGTTTTGAGAGGGAAGGCGGCGTATTTTATATCAAGAAGACTCTGAAGAAATCTCCCTTTGACAAGTGGGTCGGCAGGCTTAAGGCGCGCAGAGGGCACAAGACTGATGAAATAATTGATGATTTGAGGGGGAGATGATAACTGCGGTTGATACCAATGTCCTGCTTGATATACTTATCCCTGATGAGAGTCATTTTCAAAAGTCTAAGGGGCTGCTTGACGAACATGTGCAGAAAGGGCAACTGATTGTATGTGAGATTGTATATGCTGAACTTGCCTTGCAGTTTTCATCCGAAAAAGAATTAAAGGAATTTCTTTCGGACACCGGCATCAGGCTTGTACATTCTACTGTGGAAATACTGTACGTGGCCGGCGAGCGGTGGAAAGTTTATGCAAGAAATAAAAAACAGGCTTTGCAGTGCCCGCAGTGCGGGACAAGTGCGAGTATCACCTGCCATAGATGTCATTCTCCCATCACAGTCAGGCAGCATATTCTTGGCGATTTTATCATAGGCGCTCACGCCCTTCATCATGCTGAACTGCTTCTTTCACGGGATCGGGGGGTTTACAGGACATATTTTAAAGATTTAAAAGTCGTTTGAAAACGGCCTATAAATGCTAAAAATAGAATCAACAATATGTCTTTCAAACCTTTTATAATATCCCATGCTTATACTCGGAATAGATACCTCGTGTGATGACACTGCGGCCTCGGTTGTTTCCAACTCGTCGGATTCGCCCAAAGGCGAAGAAGACGGTACAAGGATAATCTCCAATATCGTATCGGGCCAGACAGATATTCATACTAAATATGGAGGCATAGTCCCTGAGCTTGCATCACGCAGGCATATTGAAATGATATGGCCTGTTGTGGATGAGGCATTGAAGGCTGCGGATATTAGACTCGAAGACCTCTCAGCAATTGCTGTATGTCACGGTCCTGGTTTGATCGGCTCTCTACTTGTGGGATGCTCTTTTGCAAAGGCATTATGCTTTTCTAAAAATCTACCTTTGGTTGCAGTTAACCATCTTGAAGGCCATGTCTTTTCAGCTTTTCTTGAAGAGCCGCGTCCGGAGTTCCCGTTCATATCGCTGGTGGCATCAGGAGGGCATACAAGCCTTTATCGTGTGGACGGCTTTGGAAGATATACGGAACTCGGCAGGACAAGGGATGACGCTGCAGGCGAGGCTTATGACAAGGTCTCAAAGCTTCTGGGCCTTGGTTATCCCGGAGGGCCTGTTATAGATAACCTCGCAAAGGATGGAAATCCGGAGGCAATAAATTTTCCCCGTGCATATCTGCCTGAAAGTTTTGATTTCAGTTTCAGCGGAGTGAAAACAGCAGTGCTTCATTATCTCAGAAAGGAAGAGCGGAAGGTAGCACCCCCCCAGCCCCCCCTTGGTAAGGGGGGGATTGAAGAGGCAGTATCTTCCAGCCTTCAAGCCTTCCAAACTTCCGAGCTTGTCAGGGACATTGCCGCATCATTTCAGGCATGTGTTATAGACGTCCTGGTGAGAAAAACAGAATGGGCGATAAGAAAAGAAGGCATAAGGCGGGTGACTCTATCAGGCGGTGTCTCCGCAAATAGTGAACTCAGGAGAAGGATGAAAAAGATGGGAGAAGAAAGAGAGGTCGAAATATTTATACCTTCTGTTTCTTTATGCACTGATAATGCTGCCATGATTGCAGCAGCAGGCTTTCATTATTTTAATGCCGGTAGATTTGCAGGGATGGACTTGAATCCAAAGGCGTATCTGCCGTTGTAACAGCTTGTTGAAAAACTTGCCACATGTCATTGCGAGGAGTCCCGAAAGCTTTCGGGGCGACGAAGCAATCTCTAACCCGTTGATTTTATTAAATGCGAGATTGCCACGCTTCGCTCGCAATGACAGAAAAAAGACTTTTTCAACAGCCTCCTACCTAATGCTATATCCTGTCTTTTTAGGTGGATCTTTTCCTGAAAACCATAAGCCCAATAATCGCGCCCACAAACATCAATATGCTTATCCCCTGAGAAATTGAGATATTGCCAACAAGAAATCCTCTTGCCTCGTCTCCCCTGAAGAATTCTACTGTAAATCTTATAACAGAGTAAGTGAGAAGGTATGTCCAGAAGAGCTGGCCTTTGAATGACTGATGTTTTCTTAATGTAATAAGTACGAGAAAATTCATGAACTCGCCTGCAGATTCATAGAGCTGTGCAGGATGCAAAGGTATGCCTGTCGGCGCAAGGCATTCAGGGTCTGAAAAGGTTACTGCCAGCGGATGCCCCTCTGCATGTTTTCCGTAGCAGCATCCTGCTGTGAAGCACCCGAGCCTTCCGATTGCATGAGCAATTGCCAGTGACGGGGCAAAGATATCTGCGGTATTCCAGAGGTCAAGGCCTTTTTTTCTTATGAACCAGATGGCTGTCGGAATGGCAAATATAACGCCTCCGTAAAAGACGAGCCCGCCTTCCCATATCTTGAATATGTCCAGTGGATGGTTAAGATAATGCCCCGCGTTTACGAACACGAAGAAAAGTCTTGAACCAATAATTGCGGCAAGCAGCATATAAAAGCCGAGGTCAACGATTTTATCAGGCTCAATCAGCTGTTTTTTTGCCTGTTTAACAGCGAGCGCAATCCCAAGCAAAAAACCGGACGCAATCATAACGCCATAGGTGTGTATAGTCAACGGCCCTATCTTAATCAGTATTGGATGCATACAGTGTTCTCTTTTTTAAAAGTAAAATGCAGGAGGGGATTATCTTTGAGCGGTTTTATTTTGCCGATATTCCGACAACCCCCTGAGTCCCCCTTTGTTAAGGGGGAATTAAGGGGGTTGTGAGGCAAAATTCCTCTTCGCCTCGGCGAATCCGCCTGAGGCGGAGGAGTCATTTGTCGAAGACCGAGAATGAGCGAAAAGGTGATCCCCTCCTGTATTGTTTCAATTTTGTGTTTTATGTAATTTGTTTTCACTTGTTTCATGTCTATTTGGAAACAATTTTATGAAAATAATTCCAATCCCGATTGTGAGCGCTGAATCTGCAACATTAAATGCAGGCCAGTGCAACCTGCCGGCAAAAACATCTATAAAATCTACAACAGAACCGCGAAAAATTCTGTCAAGCAGATTGCCGGTTGCGCCTCCGAGGATAAGGGAGAGGCTGAAGCGGTCTTCCCTGCCTTTTATGAGCATGTAAAATATAAATGCAATTGCTGCTACGGATATTATTATGAATATGTTGTTCCCGATGTCTCTGAACATGCCAAAGGCAGAGCCGGTGTTCCTTACATTTACGAGATTAAGAAAGGGCAGTATCTCTAGGGTACTGAACGGGCTTATGAAATTATTTACAAGATATTTTGTTGCCTGATCCAGGATTACGGTCAGAAGCGCCAGGGCAATATATGACTTTTTCATTTGATGACATTATAACATCTCCGGCACAACTCCGGGGCATCGCCGAAGGTTCCGACAGAAGTGCTCCAGTTCCAGCAGCGCTCGCATTTCCAGCCTTCTGCTTTTTCTACGATAACAGACATGCCTTTTATATCTTCGCTTTCATAGGCCCCGTCCACTTTGCCTGATGCCGGCTTTATATCAGCGCCTGATACGATGAATAAGGTTGGAAGGAACTCTTTATATCCGCTTAAGAGATTAAACTCATTTTCAGGAAGATAAAGCATAATCTTTGCCTCGAGTGCATTTCCTATAAACTTGTCCTGCCTTTTGATTTCAAGGGCCTTATTAACATCGTTTCTTATTGTTATAAACTTTTCCCATTTCTCTTCAAGCGCAGTATCAAGGAATTTATCATCCGCTGCCGGGAATGCCGAAAGGAAAACGCTTTCTTCCCTGTCGCCTGAGATATTCTTCCATATCTCTTCTGCTGTGAAAGAGATGACCGGAGACATAAGCTTTGTCATAGTTACAAGTATATTATTCAGTACCCACTGCGCAGCCCTTCTTTCTTTTGAATCCGGCTTGAAGGTATACAGCCTGTCCTTGAGGATATCAAGATAGAAAGAACTCATATCAACTATGCAAAAGTTGTGCAGAAGATGATAGACCTCATGGAAGGCATAGTTCTCATAAGCAGACGAAATCTTTTTTATAAGCTGCTGGAGCCTTGACATCGCCCACCTGTCTATCTCCAGAAGGTCCTTGCTGTAATCCTTTTCGTCAAAGTCATGCAGGTTGCCAAGGAGGAATCTTGCAGTGTTTCTGATTTTTCTGTATGCCTCTGTCAATCTGTCTATTATCTCTTTTGATATCCTTATGTCATCCCTGTAATCCTCAGCAGACACCCATAGCCTTAATATTTCAGCGCCGCTTGTTTTTATGATCTCCTGCGGTGCAACAACATTCCCAAGGGACTTTGACATCTTCTTGCCAGAGCCGTCCACAACAAAACCATGCGTGAGGACTGTCCTGTAGGGCGAGGTTCCCCTTGTGCCGACGGATGCAAGCAATGAGCTCTGGAACCATCCCCTGTGCTGGTCGCTTCCCTCCAGATACATATCAGCAGGCCATGAAAGTTTTTGGTTTTTCTCCATGACAGCAGCATGGCTTACGCCTGAATCAAACCACACATCAAGAATGTCCATCTCCTTTGAGAATGATGCAGCCTTGCATTTTTTGCATTTATATCCTTCAGGCAAAAAGTCTTCTGCCTTTTTTGAAAACCATATATCAGCCCCGTTTTCTTCAACGGATTTTATTATTGTGTCGAGCACCGAGTCGTCTTTTACAAACTCACCGCAATCTTTGCACCTGATAAGCGTTATCGGCACGCCCCAGGCCCTCTGCCTTGATATGCACCAGTCAGGCCTGCTTGAGACCATGTTGTAGATCCTGTCTCTGCCCCATTTTGGAACCCATTCAACCTTATCAATCTCTTCGAGGCATTTTTTACGAAGGCTGTTATGTTCAACAGAAATGAACCACTGCTCTGTCGCGCGGAATATGACGGGCTTTTTGCAGCGCCAGCAGTGAGGATATGAATGCATCACTTTTTCTTCTTTTATCAGAGCGTTTTTATTTTTTAGGATTTCTATTATCGCTGCATTTGCCTTGAATACAAACTGGCCTTCAAGTTCAGGAACAGCCTTTGTGAATTTCCCTTTATCGTCAACAGGGGCATAGATATCAAGGCCGTATTTCAATCCTGTTTTATAGTCATCTTCGCCATGGCCCGGCGCGATATGGACAATACCGGTTCCCTCTTCAAGGGATACAAACTCTCCCAGAACAGCCCTTGATGTTCTTTGGATGAAGGGATGAAGGACGAACATGCCTTCAAGGCCTTTGCCTGATACCTTTGCAAGAATTTTTCCGTTTAAACCGATTCTCTTTTTCAATGCATCAAGCCTGCCTTCAGCAGCAATATAAACTTCATTCCCATGCTCGACACCTGCATAAGTTAAATCAGGATTGAACGCAATGGCAAGGTTTGCAGGCAAAGTCCACGGGGTTGTTGTCCAGATAATAACGAATACTTTTTTGCCTTTCAGGGCCGGGAGATATTTATTTATATTTTCATCATCAACTTCAAATTTTACAAATACAGAAGGCGATTCCTTGTCAGCATACTCTACCTCTGCCTCAGCAAGCGCGGTAACGCACGAGTGGCACCAGTGGACAGGTTTTTTGCCTTTATACACATATCCTCTCCTGACGAACTCTGCGAATTCCCTGACTATTGCTCCTTCATAGGTATATGACATTGTGAGATAGGGTTCTGCCCAAGCACCAAAGACCCCAAGCCTTTTGAATTCTTCTCTCTGTATATCAACAAATTTAGCTGCGTATTCCTTGCAGAGGTTTCTTTTTTCAAGTATATCAACCTTGTCTTTTTTCTCCCCGAGATTTTTATCAACCTGCAGTTCTATCGGCAGGCCGTGGCAGTCCCAACCCGGCACATAAGGAGAATAAAACCCCTGCATTGACTTAAATTTTATGATTATGTCTTTCAGTATTTTATTAAGCGCATGGCCTATATGTATATGCCCGTTTGCATAAGGGGGCCCGTCATGGAGGATATAGTGCTTGCTGTTCTTATTTTTGTCCTGAATCTTTTCATATATCCTGTTATCTTCCCAGGACTTGAGCATGTCAGGCTCTCTCTGGGCAAGGTTAGCCTTCATCGGGAACCCTGTCTGCGGGAGGTTCAGCGTGTCTTTATAGTCTTTTCGCTTCATTGTGGCAGTGTGGTTGGGGGCGGCAAAGGAGATGGCGGCGTAACACGCTGCTGAAAAGGCCTTTGTTGCCTTGCTGGATTTTTTTGGGGATTTCCTACGGGTCTGCTGATGACTCCGCCGCCGTATATCTCCAGTTTATCTATGAGCCCTGCCGTGTTATATGATATTGTAAAGTCTTTTTCCTTCATGATAGTGAGCAGCCTGCGCACGCCCCTTTCTACTTCGATATTCTTAAAGGTAGTGCTTATTTTTTTGAGGGCAACATCGCTTGATATCTCTGCCTTGAATTTTGCTTTTTCTGCGATTTCTTTTATTACATTCCCGAATTCTGCGTCTGATATCTCAACGCTTAAAAGGCCGTCATTCACTTCTATCTTCATTACAGACTTAGCAGGTTCAACAGGTATATCCTGTGGCGTTTGTGCCAGTGAAGACGAGAAAAGGCAGGCTAAGGTCAAGGTTGAGGTAAAGAAAATATTCTTTAATTTTTTCCTTAATCTTAGTCTTAGCCTTAATCTGTCTTTTTTCATTTCTCCTCTGCCTTTTCTTTTTTCTGGGCTGTCTTTTCAGCTATTACCTTTTGTGCCTGATGCGCAGGGACTTCCTCATAATGTGAGAATTCCATGGAATATAATCCTCTTCCTGAGGTAAGGCTGTGAAGCTGATTTGCATAGGTGAGCAGTTCGGACATCGGCACCAAAGCCGCTATCTTCTGATTCCTGGCCTGTGATTCAACTCCCTGAACCTTTCCTCTCTTTGAGTTGAGGTCGCCTATAACAGCGCCGAGCGCCTCATCAGGCGTAGTCACTTCCACCTTCATTATGGGCTCCAGGAGTATTGGTTTTGCATCCTCTACAGCCTTTTTAATGGCCATCGAGCCTGCGATCTTAAAGGCCATTTCCGATGAATCCACCGTGTGATATGAACCATCGTAAAGCGACACTCTTACATCAACCATTGGATAACCTGCAATTATGCCTTCACGCATTGTATCAACAATTCCTTTTTCTACTGCGGGTATATATTGTCTGGGTATGGCTCCGCCAACTACCTTATCCACAAACTCAAAGCCTTTGCCTCTTTGCATAGGCTCTATTGTTATGTGGCAGTCTCCGTACTGGCCTCTTCCGCCTGACTGTTTTTTATATCGGCCCTGGGCCTTTGCAGGGGCCTTGATAGTCTCTTTGTATGGAATCTTCGGCGTCTTCATTACAACCTCAACACCGAACTTTCTCTTCAGCCTCTCGAGTGTGACTTCAAGGTGTACCTGCCCCATGCCGGAGAGTATCATCTCCTTTGTCTCCTCGTCCCTGTGGAATTTAAGAGTAGGGTCTTCTTCGAGGATTCTGCTGAGCCCTGTGCTTACCTTGTCTTCATCGCCCTTGCTTTTCGGGGCTATGGCATAAGAGATTATCGGTTCTGCAAATTTAACCTTTTCGAATACTATCGGATGCGCCTCCTCAGAAAGAGTGTCCCCTGTATTTGTCTCTTTAAGCTTTGCGACAACGCCTATCTCTCCTGCGCCTATGGTATTTGCCGGAATCTGCTTTTTGCCGAGAAGATAGAAAACCTGTCCTATCCTTTCTTTTGCTCCTATTGTTGAGTTCAGCACAGTTGAATCGGCTTTCAGCGTGCCTGAATATACCCTGAACAGGGAAAGCTTTCCGGCATAAGGGTCTGCAATTGTCTTGAAGATATAGGCGGAAAACGGCTCTTTTTCATCCGGTTTCCTCTGCACATCTGTTCCATCTTTAGGGTTTTTGCCTTTAACAGGAAATATCCTTACAAGGTCAATGGGAGACGGCAGGCAGAGTAAGATTGTATCAAGAAGCTGAGGTATTCCGATATTCTTTACTGCCGAGCCGCATGCAACAGGGATAAACCTTCTGGATAGCGAACCCTCTTTTATTCCTTTTATAATCTCCTCCTGGGTCAATTCTCCGCCTTCGAGATATTTTTCAAGGAGAGAATCATCTGATTCAGCTATTTTTTCTATGAGTTTTTTTCTGTATTCCTGCGCCTCAGAGAGCATATCAGCAGGTATGTCGGATTCAGATGCCTTGCCTCCTGAAAATTTATACGCCTTCATATTAATAAGGTTGATGATACCCTCGAATTTTTCTCCTGAGCCTATCGGTATCTGAAGAGGAACACCCTCTGAGCCAAATGACTGTGCAAGTTCCTCAAGCGCACCAACGAAATTAGCCGATTCTTTGTCCAGTTTGTTTATGAAGACTATTCTGGGGATTTCATACTCGCAGGCATATTTCCAGACCTTCTCTGTCTCTGCCTTGACGCCCGAAATAGCGCTGACTATCACGACTGCTCCGTCAACAGCCTTCAGGGTGCCTCTTATATCCTCTACGAAATTTATAAATCCCGGCGTGTCTATAAGATTTATCCTGTGGCCATTCCAGTTGCAGAAACCGAGGGCTGATATAATGGTTATCTTTCTTGATATTTCCTCGGGCTCGGAATCTGTTGTCGTGTTGCCTTCTTCAATGCTGCCGAGCCTGTCAATAGCACCCGAGTCAAAAAGCATTGCCTCGACCAGAGATGTCTTTCCCGCGCCTCCATGTGCAATTACAGCGACATTACGGATCTTGTTAACATCAAAATTAGCCATAAAACCCCTCCAGTTAATTGTGTCAGTGATTGGTGTCTGTGCCAGTGATTATATTTTTACTGTCACTAAACACTGACACTCTTCACTCTATATTTATTCCAGTATTTCTTCTATAACAGGTTTTGATTCAGTCTTTTTTTCTGCGAA
>CAKKPR010000373.1:19094-23514 GCA_919901705.1 Thermodesulfovibrionales bacterium
TTTATTCCAGTATTTCTTCTATAACAGGTTTTGATTCAGTCTTTTTTTCTGCGAAGATGCTCCATATCTTAATGCCTAAAAAAGCAAGCACGAATGCGCCAAAGCCGAATATCGCAGAAATTATATCAGGGTCAGTATCTTTAAAGTAGCTGCTGAAAACCTCTTTGCCGATAATTGCTCCTGCAATAAGCGCAAGTGCAGGGATACCGTAGACCAATATCGAGCCCTTCAGGTATGTATATGTTTTTACAACAACCCTGACCCGTTGTCCTGCCTTTGCCTTTGCCTTGTTAATGGCCTCGATCTCCATGGCCTGTTCATCAGGCGTGCATGTGCCTGCGGTGCAGCCTTCGCAGACGCTCTTCCTTGGGACAGAGACCTTGGCAAACATTCCCTGTGTGCTCTTTACTGTCCCGATTTCCTCCATAGCAATAGCATTTTACCATAAGGGGATTTCAAAAATCTCTTGCCTTGTGACTTTCCTTGACACCCCGCCTTTTGTGTGAGATAGTTTTGATTAGGAGTGAAGATGAAGAATAAGGAAATCCGGGAATAGACTAAGACAGGACAAATGGGAATGCCATGATATCAGTTGTCATATTTTTGCTTTCTATCGTGATGCAGCTGGCAGCTGCAATATATGCCCTTTTGCTGATTCGCATAACAGGCAGAAAATCGGCGTGGATCTTAATCTCAATGGCAATGGTTTTAATGACCTCCCGGCGGATAGTATCGTTTGTTTCGATTCTAACCTCGGATAAAAAATTTACCTATGAAATCCCGGAAATAATCGCCCTGATAATCGCCTTTTTAATGTTGTTTGGTGTTCTGCGCATAAAGAGCTATTTCTGGACTATCAAATCGGCCGCCACCGAGCGGAAGAAGGTGGAGGAGGAAAGGGAGAAAATTATTCTTGAACTGAAAGATGCCCTTGCCAAAATAAAACAATTGAGCGGAATGCTGCCGATATGCGCAGGGTGCAAGAAGATAAGGGACGACAAGGGATACTGGAAGCAGATAGAGGTTTATATCAGAGACCATTCAGAGGCTGAATTCACGCATGGCTTATGTCCTGACTGTGCAAAGAAGGCGTATGAGGAACTGGATAGATTAAAGGAGGAAAGAGATAAAAACCAGCTATTTGGGGAAAAGGAAAGAACTTAATAAATTGTGATATAATTTTATATGCATACGGCTAAGGACATAAATATACCCAAAGAGTTGCTATGGGATTACAAGGAACCGCCTGATGACCTTTTCTGGAGGCTTCAGAGGATAGCAGATTTTTTCCCTGCCTGCGGCACTGACAAAGAAACAGTCAAGCTCCTTTTTGAACACAGAGACAAGCTAAAGCTGGAACAGGGGAAGTACAGACTGATTGAACTTTATCATGAGGTTTGGATTGATAAAGCCGGTACCTGACAGAATTAATAAGCTTACCCTGCTGACTGCTTTGACGGAAAACGATGTTAAAAACCATTTTGAAGGACTTATAAAAGATATTATTGCATCTGAAAAGCTGTAAGCTCCTTCCAATTTCCTTATACACACAATGGACGGCTCCTGTAAAATATGATAGGCTTTTCTCAGGAGGTGCATAATGGGCCGTTTTAGATTCTCAAGCCTGAGCGTGAAGCTTCAGGTGTTGGTATGGGTTGCGATCATACCGGTTTTCTGGCTTGTAAATTCATATGAAAACGCACTTGCATCAACTAAGGATGTAAAGCAACAAGGACCCCGGAAATTTGTTATCGCTTCCTCGGATAATTTTCCTCCGGTAAATATGCTCGACAAAGATGGCAATTTAACAGGTTTCGGTCGTGATCTTTCAACGGCTGTCATAAGAGCCATTGGCGGCCAAACTAATTACATCCATTCCCCTGCATGGTCTGAAACGCTTGATTATCTTAATTCAGGCAGGGCCGATTTTATCCATGATACAGCATATGCTAAAGAAAGGGACATCTTTCTTGATTTCAGCGATCCAATCCTTGAAATGAAGGAAGCGATAATTGTCAGGTCTGAGCAATATAACATAACCGGCTTCGAGTCATTGAAAGGAAAAAAAGTTGCCTGTGTTAATAAACACATCACCCACCTTTATCTGATGCAATTTCCAGAGATAAGATGCCATATTGTAAAAACTCCTGCTGAGGGGCTTTATTCCCTTATCTCCGGCGATGTTGACGCGTTTGTTTATCCCGAGCAGATAGTTGCATATCTGTCCCAGGAACTCAGACTTGGCGACAAAATTAAAGTGACAGGGGAGCCGCTAAGGACCCTGAAGTGGTCGATGGCGGTCAGAGAAGGAGATAAAGAATTACTCAGCCTTTTGAATGAAGGAATCAGAAAGGTACGCCAAAGCGGAGAATACGAAAGTATATATAATAGGTGGTTTGGAAAGAGAATACTTACAGGGTATTCACAGAAAGAAATCCGGTTCTTCGGTTTAATTGCGGTATTATTATCACTTGCCTTTGGTATTTCAATAGGTCTTTTTATTTTAAACTTGAGACTCCGAAGCAGCAGGAATGAACTTTTAAAAACCATTTCCTGGCAAAAGAAGGCAGAAGAAGCGCTGGGAAAAAGCGATGAGCGCTTCCATTCGTTCATGCGGAATTTCCCCGGTCTGGCATATATGAAAGACAGTGACGGTCGGGTGGTATTTGCCAACGAAGGGTTTAGCCATTACCTGGGACTGAATCCAGCCGCCATGCCTGGAAAGACCAACTACGACTTGTTTCCCGCCGAATTCGCCGAGAAGATCACACGGGACGACCAGCAGATTCTAGAGTCTGGACACAATGAAATAGTCGAGGAGGTTTTCTCCGGCCGGCATTGGGTCACTTACAAGTTCCCCATCCCGCAGCTTGGCGCGCTACCCCTGTTGGGCGGGTTGACCATTGACATCACCGAGCGCAAGCTGATGGAGGAGGCCTTCATTGTGCAGGGCAGACGTTTTGAGGCATTTTTTGAAAGCACGATAACTCCTCTGGCTTTTCTTGACAAAGACTTTAATTTTATTCGCGTCAATAAGGCATATGCTGATGCGGATGAAAAGGAAATATCTTATTTCCCCGGACGGAACCATTTTGAACTTTACCCTTCAGATGCAAAGGCCATATTTGACAATGTAGTCAGGACAAAAACATCGTTTCAGGCATTTGCCCTGCCTTTTATTTATCCTGACCATCCTGATTGGGGCGTTACTTTTTGGGACTGGACGCTTGTGCCCATGCTGGACAATAAAGGGGAAGTTGAATTCCTTGCGTTTTCTCTTGTTGATATCACCGAAAAGAAAAAACTTGAAGCCCAGCTCCGGCAGTCGCAGAAGATGGAAGCAGTCGGCCAGATTGCAGGAGGCATCGCACATGATTTTAACAATATTCTTACGGCGATAATAGGCTATGCAAGCCTCACTCAAATGAAGCTGAAAGAAGACGACCCTTTGAGGCATAACGTGGATCAGGTGCTTGCCTCAGCAGAGAGGGCAGCAAATCTCACACAGGGCCTTCTTGCATTCAGCAGAAAACAGATAAGCAATCCAACGCTTGTAAATCTGAACGAGCTGATAGAAAAAATTGAAAAGTTTTTAAGAAGGGTTATAGGCGAAGACATAGAATTTCAGACAATACTTACTGATAAGGATATAACAGTGATGGCAGACCATGGCCAGATAGACCAGGCGCTGATGAACCTTGCAACAAATGCCAGGGATGCCATGCCAAAGGGAGGGCTACTGACAATTGAAACCGGAACAGTTGAAATAGATGAGGAATACATAAAGGCACACGGATACGGCAAGGCAGGCACATATGCCCTTATATCAGTAACAGATTCAGGCATCGGGATGGATGAAAAGACAAGAGAAAAGATATTTGAGCCGTTCTTTACAACCAAAGAAGTCGGAAAAGGCACCGGGCTTGGGCTTTCGATAGTCTACGGAATAATCAAGCAGCATGCCGGATACATAAACTGCTACAGCGAGCCCGGGAAAGGCACAACATTCAGGATATATCTGCCGCTTATTAAAACAGAAGAGGTAAAAGAGATAAAACCCGCTGAGCCTGAAAAACATGTGACCGGGACAGAGACAATATTGCTGGCAGAGGATGAGGAAAATGTCAGGGAACTCACAAGGATAGTTCTTGAGGAATACGGGTATAAGGTAATAGAGGCAATTGATGGAGAGGATGCAGTAAATAAATTCATGGAGAACAAGGACAGAATAGGCTTATTGCTCCTTGATGTAATAATGCCCCAAAAGAGCGGCAAAGAGGCTTATGACCGGATAGCAAAGATAAAGCCCGGAATAAAAGTGCTTTTTACAAGCGGTTATCCTGCTGATTTTATACACAGGGAGGAAATCACTGAACAGGGTTTAAGCTTTGTTTCAAAGCCAATCTCACCGACAGCGCTT
>CAKKPR010000373.1:23614-27030 GCA_919901705.1 Thermodesulfovibrionales bacterium
TTCAGCCTGTGCAGAAGCAGTCCCAAATATTTATTCAGGGCATTGTTGCGGGAAATAAAAGGAACAACAGGTTTTTTTCTCATGCCGAGATTTTCAAGGAGTTGGTGTATCTCTGCATTTTTGCCAAAAGAAAGCCCTTTTCTTAATGTCTCTATTGCAGCGGTCTTTTTGTCTGCCTTCAGATATATCCTGGCGAGGTTAAGGTAATGTACTGGGTTATCCGGTTCATGAGCCAGGGCGTCATTACAGAGCCCGAGCGCCTCTGTAATCTTGCCCCTTTCTGCTGCTATGCAGAATCCGAGATAAGACTGCAATTCAGGTGTTTTTTTGAGGGTGTAGGCCTTTTCAAAACACGTAAGCGCAGCAAGGGGGTTATCATCCCTCAACAAAGCAAGTCCCTTTTCAAATAATTCATCTGCCATCTTATTATCCTGCATATGCTTTTATTAGAATACAACATCAGTATAAAATTCAACAGAAATTTTATCCGGCCCTTATATTTCTAAAGCCCGCTCAGAAGCGCTTTATGCCGGGGAATGGGAATGCAGGATGGGCAAACAGGAATCCCTGTCCATAAGGTATGCATATGTCCTGAAGAACTTTCAGCTCTTCCTGTGTTTCTATGCCTTCGGCTATTATTATGGAATTTATCTTTTCAGACAGAGAGAACATGGCCTTGACGAGTTCCTGTTTTAGTATGTTTTTATCAATGCCTCTTATAACTGTCATGGCGAGTTTTATAAATTGAGGTTTCAGTTCAACTACCATCTCAAGGCTTGAAAAACCCGAGCCTGTATCATCCACTGCAACAGCAAAACCCATGTCGGAAGAATAACAGGTAACAGCCTTTTTGAACGAATCAAAATTTTCAACAGCCTCCCTTTCTGTTACCTCAAGGATGATATTCGCAGGGTTAATTGCAACCTCTTTGATAAATGCCTTCAGGTATTCATCCTTAAACTCAGGGTCATGGATTGCGGATGGAAGGCAGTTTATAAACAATTTGTATCTGGGGCTTAAGGACCTTGCATTAAGCAATGCTTTTTTCCTGCATAACCTGTCGAGCTCAAGCAGCAGCCCTGTTTCTGCTGCAGCGTCAAAGAGCACAGCAGGGCTCCTGTACTCTGTATGCTCAGGCCCTCTTGAAAGGGCTTCATATCCTATAATCTCAAAGGTATTAAGATTGACAACAGGCTGGAAGAATGTCGAGATGTCCTCTTTTATTATCAATTCCTGTAAGGTCTCTTTTGTCTGCACCAGTCGTTTAAACTCCCGGTAGCCTGCCATGAGCTTTGCATCTTCTATCAGCTTGTTTATGAGTCTTTCCTCTTTTATCAGCGGATTGTGCAGGATTATTGAATAACCTACTGATATCTTTGGTTTTGTCTGAAGGTAAGGGAATGTTAGAGGGAATATGGCGCCATTGAGACAGCCTGAAACCTTTTTGCACATCGTGTCAAAACCGTCTGTGGAGAAGTCTTTCTCTTCAGGTTTTTTTGAGAGAAAAACAAGAAATTCACTGCCATCAAGATTATCCGTTGCCACTATATCTTCCGGCATTATCTCCTTGCCTTTCATGTCTAACACAGCGCCCTTTATTTCTCTCAGTATGTCGCCATAGATTTTTTTGCCGAATACCTGCTCTATTTTTGTTATCTTTGAACAGTCAATATAAAGCAGGCTGATGCTGGAGTTAGCGGTCAGGATTTCCTTTATTTTTCCAATCAAGTCGTTGTATAAGGGTATCTCATTCACCGGAATTCACTCCTTAAGATGTATTACTTAATTTTTCGGCAGGAAAGACTAAAACTTTAGAAACTATTTTTCTTCTTTGAGAAGCTTGTATTCAATACTGTCAACCAGCGCTTGCCATGAGGCCTCGATTATATTCTCTGAGACTCCAACAGTTCCCCATCTGCTTTTCTCGTCGCCTGATTCGGTAAGCACCCTGACCTTTGCAGAAGTCCCTTTGCCTGCGGTAAGCACCCTGACCTTGTAGTCATGCAGTTTTACTTCTTTCAGCTCAGGATAGAACTTGTCGAGCGCCTTTCTCAGTGCATTGTCAAGCGCATTGACAGGCCCGGTGCCGGTGGCAGCGGTATGTTCTGTTTTGCCGCCGACCTTCATCATTATTGTTGCTTCGCTAAGGGGGAGTTCTCCCTCTTTTCTTTTTTCAACAATTACCCTGAATCCGATCAGGTCAAAAAATTTCCTGTGGAGGCCGAGCGCCTTTTTTAACAGCAGCTCAAACGAGGCCTCCGCGCCTTCAAACTGGAATCCCTGATGTTCAAGGTCTTTCAAGGTATTCAACATGTCCTGAAGCTGCGGGGAGTCAGGTTCAATGTGGATGTTAAATTCTTTGGCTTTCCTGAGGATGTTGCTTTTGCCGGCAAGGTCTGAGATTAAAACCCGGTGTGAATTTCCGACGAGTTCAGGTTTTATGTGCTCATAAGTCTCGGGCCTCTTCATCACTGCGCTCACATGTATTCCGCCCTTGTGGGCAAAGGCGCTGTCACCGACAAACGGCTGGCGTTTGAAATGTCTCATGTTTGCTATCTCATTTACAAATCTGGACACATCCCTGAGTCTTTTTAACTGGCCGTCGCTGATGCATTTTATGCCAAGCTTAACCTGAAGGTTTGGGATTACAGAGCAGAGATTGGCATTTCCGCATCTTTCGCCAAGGCCGTTTATTGTGCCCTGAATCTGTGAGGCCCCAAGTTTCACTGCGATTATTGAGTTTGCAACTGCGCACTCAGAGTCGTTATGCGCATGTATTCCTATCGGGTGTTCCGCCTTCCCGATGATAGTGTTCATTATTTTTTTAAGGTCATCTGGAAGCGTTCCTCCATTTGTATCGCAGAGCACGAGATAGTCCGCGCCTGCATCGTTGGCAGCAGCAAGGCATTTCAATGCAAACTCCGGATTATCTCTGTATCCGTCAAAGAAGTGTTCTGCGTCGAAGAATACCCTACCGGTATATTTTTTAAGATACGCAACCGAGTCACGGATTAAGTCAAGGTTTTCATTGAGCGATATCTTCAGGGATTCTTTTACATGGAAGTCCCATGTCTTTCCGAATATGGTTATTACAGGGGTTTCCGCTTCAATGAGGGCTTTTAAATTGCTGTCATCTTTTGCCTTGTGTTTTGGCCTGTGAGTGCTTCCAAATGCGACCACAACGGCATTTTTCAGCTTGAGCTTCTTTGCCCTTTTAAAATAGTCGGCATCCTTTGGATTGGAGCCCGGCCAGCCGCCCTCGATATAATGCACCCCGAGTTCATCGAGCTTCTCGGTAATCCGGATTTTGTCCTCAACAGAAAATGAAATATCTTCTGCCTGGGCTCCGTCCCTCAATGTTGTGTCGTATATCTCAACCTTGCGCATAATTACCTCTTTACACTGTCATTGCGAGC
>CAKKPR010000374.1:0-2325 GCA_919901705.1 Thermodesulfovibrionales bacterium
CTCCTTTATTTATTATTCTTCTCAGTTTTAAGCGTAATGCATTTAGTTTTATAAACCCCTCGGCATCTTTCTGGTTGTAGACCTTCTCTGCCTCGAATGTTGCAAGTTCAGGGTGGTATAGTGATTTTGGAGATTTTCTTCCAACAACCTGACAATTCCCCTTGTAAAGCTTGAGCCGGACAGTCCCTGTTACATCTTCCTGAATATCATCTATCGTATTTTGCAGTATCTTTCGCTCCGGCGAGAACCAGTATCCGTAATATATCAGTTCAGCATACTTTGGGATCAATGAATCCCTGAGATGCATGACTTCCCTGTCGAGGGTTATTGATTCGACGGCCCTATGCGCAGCATGAAGGACTGTGCCGCCGGGTGTTTCATACACGCCTCTTGATTTTATGCCGACATATCTGTTCTCTACCATGTCAACTCTTCCTATCCCGTTTTTGCCGGCGATGTAATTCAGTTTTTCAAGGAGCCTTGCCGGACTCAGGGCCTTCCCGTTTATTGCAGCAGGATTCCCTTTTTCATAAGTTATTTCTATATAAGAAGCCTTATTGGGCGCCTTCTCCGGAGGGGTTAACATTGTGTACATATATGAAGGGGGTTCTTTCCACGGGTCTTCAAGTATCCCGCCTTCGTAACTTATATGGAAAAGATTTCTGTCTGTGCTGTAAGGTTTCTTCTTTGTGACAGGGACAGGTATCCCGTTCTTTGCAGCATATCTGATTAAAGACTGTCTTGAATCAAAAGGCCATTCGCGCCATGGCGCAATTACCCTGATGTCAGGCTTGAGGGCGTAGTAGGTAAGTTCAAACCTTACCTGGTCATTGCCTTTCCCTGTAGCCCCATGGGAGACCGCATCTGCCTTTTCCTTTCTGGCAATCTCTATCTGCCTCTTTGCTATCAAGGGCCTTGCTATGGATGTGCCCAGGAGATACACTCCCTCATAAACAGCATTTGCCCTTAACATGGGGAAGATATAATCCCTTACAAATTCTTCCCTTAAGTCTTCAACATAGACCTTTGAAGCGCCTGTCTTCAGCGCCTTTTTCTTTGCTGCCTGAAGGTCTTCACCCTGCCCGATGTCTGCACAAAAGGCTATAACTTCCGCATTATAAGTCTCTTTGAGCCATTTTATTGCAACAGAGGTATCAAGGCCTCCTGAGTATGCAAGAACAATTTTATTCATCCGTTAACCTCCATTCTTTAATTCTACCTTTAAAAGTTTCTTGAGCCTTTTGTCAACACTGACCACTTCATCCACATCATCGCCTGTGAGTTCCCATGAATATTTGCCCTCAGCAGAGCGCTTGAGATGAATCTTTACGGGCTTCTTCGGCTTTATCTGCTGTATCTCCGGTTGCTTTTTGATTTGAAGATTGCCTTTATCTTCAGAGGAAGCCGCGCTGATAAAAAGAATAAGGGATACTGCAATTAATATGAAAATACTTTTCTGCATAAGGGACATTATAGAAGTTAAAAGATAAGAGGTCAATAGTAAAACTCTCAATCCATACAAGACTTGTTGACAGCGTGGCACGCATAGGTAGATAATAAGTACAAATTTTGTTCGGCCTGTAACAGGGTTAGAAAACAGGGGGGGTAATATAAAATGAAAAAAAATTGCTGGGAGTTTAAGAAATGCGGGAGAGAGCCCGGAGGCGAAAAGGTCAAGGACTTAGGTGTATGTGCAGCAGCAACAGAAAAAAAACTTGACGGCATTCATGAAGGCAAGAATGCGGGAAGGACCTGCTGGGTTGTGGCAGGAACACTCTGCAAGGGTGAGGTGCAGGGAAGCTTTGCGCGGAAGTATAAAAATTGCGAGAAATGCGAGTTTTATCAGGAGGTCAGGAAAGAGGAGGCCGGGAAATTTATGCTGTCGGCCGTTCTTTTGAATAAGCTTATCAAGCCGAAGGATTAGAGAGGTAATTCCTTAAAGAGTTGGTGGACGGTAAGGGGATCGAACCCTCGGCCTCCACGTTGCGAACGTGGCGCTCTCCCAGCTGAGCTAACCGCCCTATTTATAAATTTCAAAATTTTAAATCCTGAATCCTAAAATTTATTTAGGATTTGGTGCTTAGGGTTTAGAGTTTTTGCTTTATCAATATCCCTTATGGCATTTCTTGCATAATTCAGTAAAATCCCGCGCTCTGAGAAGTTTATCAAATCCCTTGCTGCCGTGAGGGTCATGGCATGTGATGCAGGTAATTTTCCCGTCTGCATCTAACGGAAGTCCATCCACAGGCGTTGAAGGTTTTATGCCGATTTTGTGTTCCCCTGCGCCGATTCTTGTTTGATGGCAGGACGAACATAGTTCTTCCA
>CAKKPR010000374.1:2425-3901 GCA_919901705.1 Thermodesulfovibrionales bacterium
AAAACATAACCATCAATATAAAAACTATCTTCTTCATTTAAGCCTCCTTAAGCCACAGGAATTTTAAACTTGAAAGTTTTTGCGCTTCGGCAGCATGTCATGCCCTGTTGCATGGACGAAGGGATATTGCCTCCCATGTCTCTTCGTCTATTTCATCAATATAGTCTTTCAGCGGGAATACCCTGCCGCATTCCATGCAGCGGAAACTCACTGTCCTTCAGCCAAGCTGAAGTTTTAAACTGCCTTTGCATTCTCTGCACTTCATTTTAAAATTATATAATAAATGGCTAAGATTTTGTATATAATGAGATATGGACCCTGAGTCTTCGTTAAATAACCTTCAGTCTCAGCAATCACGGGAACAGTCCCTGCAAAAAGAGGATGCAGGGCATCCGGACATCAAGGTCATCAAGGAAAGATTCCTGAATGCCCTGAAAGAGATTGCACGGCTTGAAAGGATAATTGAAGAGAAGAATACGCAGTTGGCCGTAACTGCGGAGGAAAAAGACAGGCTGCTGCATTCGATGGATAAGGCCTTTGAGAAAGAGAGACAGCTGCATAACAAGATTGCTGACTTTGACATATTGAGAAATGTGGAACTGCTGGAAGCAAGAGAAGAGATTAAGCTTTTAACAAATGAGATAAACCGCCTGAAGGAGAAACTTATAATGGTGACCTCTGACCTTGCAAAGAAGGCAGAAATAGCAAGCGAATATCTCAACAGGCTTGAGGAATTTAAAAAAACAATAGGTGACCTGACCATGAAAATGGATGAGAAAATAAAGGAAAACAGTTCTCTTAAAAACGAGATGGCAGAGTTTAACTCATTATTGGATGAGAATAAGAAGGGAGTAAATAAGAGCATCAATGACTTCGAAGAAACCCTTCAATTGAAGAAACAGGAAATGGAAGCCCTTAAATCTTTATATGATGCTGATACAAAAAGGCTTGAATCTGAGATAGAAAGACTAAGCGCTGAGAAAAGTGAGTTTGAAAAAGCCATAAGGGATATGGAAAGCAGAAACAATGAATATCTTGGTGAGCTAGCTTCAAAAGACAAGCTTATCTCTGAACTAAAAGGACAGATGGATAAAGGTATAGCCGGGTATCAGGCTGAAATGGAAAAGCTGAAGGCAGAGAAGGAAGCTCTCAGCCTGGAACCGGCAGAAGGCAAAAAAGAGGTTGCGCCCATAGAAGAAAGCAAGGAGGAAGAACCCGCGGCAGACAGGTATGCAATTGATTTAAAGTCTCCGGCAGAAGAAAAAGAAGGCGTTGCCCCTTATGACAAAGCTGCCAGAGACCAAAAGATGATATATATAGAATCCTCAAGGTTCAGTGGTATAAACATGCTGGCAATCGGGGTTGCTATTTTTATTATTATTTCAGTTGTGGCCTGGTTTGTATTCAGAAGATAGATTAAACCGAAAAATAGACATAGAATTATGAAACCGTTGATTTAGCTGTCATTGCGAGAAC